>DATDJH010000143.1:0-6313 GCA_036520635.1 Acidimicrobiia bacterium | reverse complement strand
TGGGATCACGACGCTGCGGTGGCAGCTGGTGTTTCCGGAGTTGTGGTTCACGGGCTGCTCCAGGCCTCGTGGGCCTTCGCCGCCGCCAGTCGTCTCCGCCGGGGCGACCACCCATTGCGTTCGGCGAAGGTTCGGTTTCGCAGCCCACTTCCGCCGGCGACGCCGGCCA
This sequence comes from Acidimicrobiia bacterium, assembly GCA_036520635.1. Lineage (GTDB taxonomy): Bacteria > Actinomycetota > Acidimicrobiia > Spongiisociales > ZC4RG35 > JALYNX01. Next base: position 6,144 of record DATDJH010000143.1, on the reverse strand, counting down.
CCCTCCTCGTCGAAGAATCCGAAGGGTCGGCGACGGTGACTCTCGGTGCCGCCGGAACCGAGTACATCAACGCAAGAATCGAGCTCTGCGATGAGTAACCAGCCGGAAATCCCGAGGGTCGAACGGTCGAGAGAACAAGAGCTCATCGCCAGGGCCCAGGCCGGGGACCGCTCCGCCTTCGCAGTCCTGGTCCGTGAGCATGGAAACGAGGTCTACACCTTGGCCCGCAGGCTCGTTGGAGATCCACATCTGGCTGCAGATGTCGCCCAGGAGACCATGATTCGCGCCTGGCGCGCCCTGCCCAACTTCCGCGGCGAAGCCGCATTTTCCACCTGGTTGCATCGGATCACGGTCAACACCGCCTGGACCCAGAAGAAGCGGGCCCGTCGTCATCAGGGGGCCTCACTTGACGATCTCGCCGAGGTGGCTGCCCCCTACACCAGGGAGCATCCGGAGGTTGCTGGTGAGATGATCGAGCTTCGAGGTCGGTTGAGACGGGCTTTGGAATCCCTCCCTGAATCTCAGCGACAGGTGGTGATCCTCAAAGACGTCTACGACTGGTCCCACATCGAGATCGCGGAAGCGATGGGGATCTCAGTCACCGCGGCCAAAGTCCGTCTGCACCGCGCTCGGGCCCGTCTGGCCAGGAATCTGGAGGGACCTGGATGACCATCGTGTGCGAGCTGGCTGCTCCTTTCGTGGCGAACAGCGCTGTCGACAACAGCGATGTGATCTGGCCCTTCCGCGGCCATACCGACGCTTGTCTGCGGTGCCAGGCGCGACACGCAGCTATGAGTCGAACCGCTCGGGAACTCGATGGCCTGTCCTCGGAGACGATTCGCGCCCCGCTGGACCTGGAGTGGAGGGTGATGTCCTCGCTCGAGGGCGACCTCGCTGTAGCCCGGTCCTGGAAGCGGCCGATCGCGCTCGCGGCCGCCGTTCTGTCGATGGCTGCGGCCATCGTCATCTGGAGGTTGCGGCCCCGCGCCCAGAGTTGAAGCTCATTTCATCTGGATCACGTTGCCGGTGACCAACCGGGCCTGGTCCGACACGAGGAAGGCAATGACCTCGGCCACGTCTTCGGGTAGAGCGACCCTGCCGCCCACGTACTTCCTCACTTCGTCGGTGACCCATCCGGTATCGGTGACCGGGGGGTGGATCACGTTCGAGGTGATGCCCCGATCGGCCAACTCCAAAGCCGCCGACATCGAGTAGTTCTCCAGGGCAGCCTTGGCTGCTCCATAGGACACCTCTTCGGGAAAGCCACGGGGGCCTCCGGAGGTCAGCCCGACCAGCCGTCCCCAGTTGAGGTCGTGTCGACGATGCCGAATGGCGAACTCCGAGATCAGTAAGGCTGTCGCACGAGCGTCCACTGCGAACTGCTGGTCGAAGGTGGCCGCCGACACCTGGTGCAGGTCTCGACTGAAGCGGTCGCTGTCCTCGCCGTTGAAGCTGTCTGCGATCCACCCTGTTGCGTTGTTGATCAAGATGTCGACCGACCCGAGCGCTTCTTCGGCGGTGTCGAACAGCATCGATGGCGCCGCCGGGTCGGCAAGATCCGCCTCTATCGCGATCACTTTGCCCCCGCCCGCCGAGATGGCCGAGACGACCTGTTCAGCGTCGGCAGCCCGGTTGGCCCGGTATGCCTCGGGGAGATCGGCCGAATCCCGGAGCCGCAAGTAGGTCACCAGGACTCCAATCCCTTCCGCGGCCAGGACCTTGGCGGTCGCCGCCCCAATTCCGTGGTTGGCACCGGTGATGAGAGCGACGTGGTCGTTCAAGAGCCTCCCAAATCCGAGTCCCGAGTCGCAGGGAGACTAGGCACGCGCCCGGGTCGTCCTCTGTAGTTGGAAGATCCTTGCGGGCTGATCGATCTGATATGTTCGCGATCGCCCAATCGGGCCTGATCAGAGAGGTTGTCGCGGCGATGCAAGCATTCACTGGACTGGGATCCTTCGACCCGGTGCCCTCGGTTGAGCAGTCGAAGGCAGTATCGATCACCGTGGGGCGCAAGTCGCCCGAGGCCGAGTTTTCAGGAGCCCTGATCAGTCCGGGAGCGAGTCTCCCCGATGAAGTGCTCGTCGATTGGGAGTCACTATCGGCTGCAGGGTTCGCGGCCGGCGTGGGCCAGACATTGATCCTTCCTCAGGCGGAGAGGCCAACCCTGGTACTTGTGGGTGCCGGGCCGGGGAGCGATCTCGACGCCGACAAGTTACGGGACGCTGCTGCGGCTTTCGCCCGTGCCACCGAGTCGAGTGGCAATCTGGAATTGGCGATCCCGGACACCGGAGGCGTTACCCCGGCAGTAGCAGCCCAGGTGGTGGTCGAGGGAGTCCTCCTTGCGCGCTACCGCTTTGACGCGCTCAAGGAAGGCCCGACCGTCACGCCGATCACCAGCTTGAACCTGGTGGTTGAAGGCAGACGCTCCGCGGCGACAAAGAGGGGTGCAGCCAAGGGCAAGACCATGTCCGAGGCGACTCAAATGGCCCGGGATCTGGCCAATTCGCCGCCGGCATATCTCACGGCGAGTCGCATTGCTCAGGTTGCTGTCGATATCGGCCCTGGCCGGGGACTCACCATTGAGGTGTTCGACAAGGACCAGCTCGTCGAAATGGGATGTGGCGGCCTGCTCGGGGTCAATGCAGGGAGCAGCGAGCCGCCCCGAATGGTGAAGCTGATCTATAAGCCTGCAAAGCCGAGAGGACACCTCACCCTGGTAGGCAAGGGGATCATGTATGACGCCGGGGGAATCGCGGTCAAGCCCGGAGATGCCGTCCACGCGACCATGAAGAACGACATGTCGGGCGCCGCGGCCATCCTCGCCGCGATGTCCGAGCTGGCCTCGCTGGGTTGTCGGGCGGCGGTGACCGGTTATCTCATGTGCACCGACAACCTGCCGTCGGGGACCGCCATTGCCATGGGTGACGTGCTCAAGGTCCGCGGCGGGAAGACGGTCGAGGTGGCCAACACCGACGCCGAAGGACGATTGGTCATGGCGGATGCACTGGTTCTGGCTGCTGAGGAGGGGACCGACGCCATCATCGACATCGCCACCCTCACCGGAGCCGCGATGCGAGCCCTCGGCACCCAGGTGGCCGGGGTCATCGGCAACAACGCTCAGATGATCGAACAGGTCGAATCAGCAGCTGCGGCTACTGGCGAGTCGGTGTGGGAATTGCCACTGGAGCACCGTTATCGGGGAGAGCTCAACTCAGACGTGGCCGACATCAAGAACCTGGGTGGGCCCAACGCCGGTGCAATCACTGCCGCCCTGTTCCTTGAAGAATTCGTCGCCGGGCTGCCGTGGGCCCACATCGACATCGCAGGGACCGCTCAGAACGACCGAGACACCTCCTGGCGCCCACCGGGATGCACCGGGTTCGGCGCCCGTCTCCTCATCGAGCTTGCTCTGAACTTCTCCCGACCTCGAGCCTGAAAGGAACCCCAGGAAGCATGGCCACGACGATGGAACCGGCGGAGAAGAAGAGCTTCAGCCAGAAGATGCTCGACGGCATCGAGAAGGCGGGGAACAAGGTTCCGCACCCGGTGATGATGTTCGCCTACCTGATTGTGTTCATCGCCGTGCTCTCGGCCCTGCTCGCTTGGGCTGGGGTCAGCGTCACCGAGGAGATCGCGGTTCCGGTGCCAAACGAGGTGTCCGAAGACGCACATGGCGGATTGGGGGGCTCCGATGTCCCCTATGACGTCACCCCAATGGAGCCCGATTTCGAGCCCGAGTATGAGATCCAAGAGGAAACCATCGAGGTGCAGAGCCTTCTCGACGTCGAAGGCCTCCGATTCGTCTTCACATCCTTCGTCAACAACTTCGCCGGGTTTGCCGTGGTCGCGGTGACCTTCGTGGCCATGGCCGGTGTCGGTGTTGCCGAGCACGCCGGCATGATGGCGGCCCTGATCCGGAAGTTGGTAAAGGTCGCGCCCCGCCGCCTGATCGCCTTCATCCTGATCTTCGTCGGGGTTCTTTCCAGCGTCGCCTCCGACGCCGGGTACCTGATTCTGATACCTCTTGGGGCTGCGGCCTTTCTCACCCTGGGCCGACACCCGCTCGCCGGCATGGCGGCCGCCTTCGCAGGCGTCGGTGCCATTTTCGGAGTGAACCTGCTGATCACACCGATCGACAGCATGTTGACCGAGATCACCAACGAGGCAATCCCGGGTGGCATCGAGCCGCTCACCGTCACTGCCAACTTCTACTTCTCGGTGGCCTCGAGCGTGGTTCTCGCCATCGTTGCCATGTTCGTGACCGAGCGATTGGTCGAGAAGAGGCTCGGTCCCTATAACCCGAAGGACGGGGCGGTCGACGCCACGGTCGAGGAGTTGGATGAGGCAGGCCAGGCCGCAGAGTCCAAGGGCCTGCGCTACGCCTTCTACGGGCTGCTCGCCTCACTTGCGGTGATCGGCTTGCTCACCCTCCCCTCCGGGGCTCCGCTACGCGATCCGGTCACCGGGGCGATCGTTGGCACAACCCCCTTCATGGACAGCCTGCTCTTCCTGATCACGCTGATCTTCCTGGTTTGCGGCATCTGTTACGGGATGGGCGCCAAGACGATGTCAGGCAGCGGGGATGTCATCACCGGGGTCACCAAGACCTTCGCCGGTCTGGCCGGCCTGGTGTTCATGCTGTTGATGATCAGCCAGTTCATCGCCTACTTCAACTACACCAACCTGCCCCGGGTCGCCGCCGTCGAGATGGCGCACTTCCTCGAGCAGGCCAACATCGGCGGGCTGGCGTTGTTGGTCGGCTTCATCCTCGTGATAGTGATCCTCGACTTCATCCTCCCCGGGGTGGTCCCGAAATGGGCGATCTTCGCTCCGGTGTTCATCCCGATCTTTGCCCGGCTCGGTGTGGCGCCCCAGACCGTGCTCGCCGCGTACAGGGTGGGCGACTCACCGGTGAACGTGATCACGCCGCTGATGGTCTATCTGCCGTTCATCGTGACCATCGCACAGAGGTACAAGAAGGACGCTGGCATCGGAACCGTCGTGGCGCTGATGATTCCGTTTGTGATCGCCATCCTGATTGCCTGGATCCTCCTGTTCATGATCTGGTTCTGGCTCGGTCTACCGCTGGGACCGGGGTACCCGATAGGTACCTAGCCTTCCAATGTCCGACGCCGCCATCGTCTATCTGGTTCTTGCGGCTGTCGTTGTCCTCTTCATCTGGAACAAGTTCCCGGTCGAGGTGGTGGCGGTCGGCTCGGCTCTGGTGCTGGCGGCGACCAATGTGCTCACGCTCGACCAGGCCCTCGCTGGGTTTGGCGACTCAACGGTTCTCTTCATCGCTGCCCTATTCGTAGTCAGCGAGGGGATCGATTCCACGGGTGTGACCACATGGGCGGGGCAGCAACTGATCGAGCGCGCGGGTGGTAGCCGTACGAGGCTGATCGTTTTAATGATGCTGCTGGTGGCTCTGCTCACCGCAGTGATCAGTGTCAACGGGGCAGTTGCGGCTCTACTCCCGATGGTGGTGGTGGTTGCCCTGCGTATGGGTCGGGCACCGTCACAACTGCTCATGCCCCTGGCCTTCGGCGCCCACGCCGGCTCCTTGCTTGCTCTGACCGGGACCCCGGTCCACATCCTGGTCTCCGACGCCGCGGTCCAGGCCGGGGAGAGCGGCTTCAGCTACTTCGAGTTTGGCCTGGTCGGCGTGCCGGTACTGGTGGGAGCGATTGCGATCGTCGTGTTCTTGGGGTCCCGCTTGCTCCCGGAGCGCAAGGCGGAATCGATTCCACCTGATCTCTCCGACCATGCCCGCACCCTGATCGACCAGTACTCGCTCGCGGACTGGGTGGCCCGCCTCGAGGTCAGAGCGGGCTCACCCCTCATCGGCAAGACGCTGTCCTCGCTCGACCTGAGCCCTTATCCGAGTATGGCTCTCGTGGGGGCGCAGGGTGAACGCGGCGTCGCCCTCGATGACCAGTCGCCGATCGGGGAGGGATTCGTGATCACGGTCAAAGGGGAGTCGGAGGACATCTATCGGTTCGCTGCCGGGAGCGATCTGGAGCGAAAGCCAGGCCACACCGGAGGGAAGCTGATCGATCGCAGGATCGGGGTGGTCGAGGTCGTGGTTCCGCCGCGCTCTGAGATGATTGGTGTTCCCGTGTTCCCCGGGATGATCACCGAGAG
>DATDJH010000142.1:0-2179 GCA_036520635.1 Acidimicrobiia bacterium | reverse complement strand
ATCGCCGCCTTGTCGATCGGGGGCCAGCAGCACGGCCTGGTGGTCCTCGACGACCGTGACGAGCCGCTTCGACCTGCCATGTTGTGGAACGACGTTCGCTCCGCTCCCCAGGCCAGGCAGCTAACGGAGCAATGGGGCGCCGAGAGGTGGGCCGATCGAATCGGCGTGGTGCCGGTGGCCTCGTTCACGATCACGAAGTGGGCATGGCTGAGCGAGAACGAGCCAGCGATCGCCGAGGCGGCGCGTCGGATCATGCTTCCCCACGACTACATGAACTTCAGACTGACCGGGTTTGCCGCCACTGATCGGGGCGACGCCTCCGGCACCGGTTGGTGGTCGTCTGACACCGAGCAGTACTCAGGCGAGGCGCTCGACCTGGTTGGCCTCGATAGGGGATTGCTTCCGAGCATCGTCCCGCCTGGGGAGTCGGCCGGGGCGGTCAACGAGGAAGCTTCCGCCGCGACCGGCGTGCCGGTGGGCGCTCCGGTGGCAGGTGGGACCGGCGACAACATGGGAGCGGCTCTCGGGCTCGGGTTGCGGCCCGGGCATCCGGTGGTGAGCCTCGGGACTTCGGGCACGATCTATGCGGTGTCCGAGAGCAGGATCGTCGATCCCACCGGAGTGGTGGCCGGCTTCGCCACAGCCGACAGAGGGTTTCTCCCGCTCGCCGCGACTCTCAACTGCACCCTGGCGGTCGATCGTTTTGCCACCTGGCTCGGCATCGACCGGGAGCAGATAGCCGACGATACCGAGGTGGTGGTTCTGCCCTATTTGGATGGCGAGCGAACTCCCAATCTTCCCGAGGCTGCGGGAAGCATCCACGGCCTCCGTCACACGACTCGCCCCGAGGAGATATTGCTCGCCGCGTATCAGGGAGCCGCCGCCTCCTTGCTCGAGGCGATGTCGGCGATCGCAACGGCCGGTTCAGGGATCCCGGTGGACTCACCGCTGATCCTCATCGGCGGCGGTGCCCGGGGGAAAGCCTGGCAGAAGGTCATGGCCGACCTTTCTCAGCGGCCTTTGCTGGTGCCGGACACCGACGAACCGGTGGCCTTGGGGGCAGCCATCCAGGCGGCCTCGATGCTGACCGGAATGCCGTGCTCCGATATCGCCGAACGATGGGCGACCCTCAGTGGACCGACGGTGGAGCCCGGAAGCGGGAAAGCGGGGGCTATGGAGAGGATCAGGGCAACCCGAGTTGCCGTCATCTGATCGGGTCAGCCGGCGTCCAACTCCAGTTCGAAAACAGTCCATGAGCCGTGGCGGAAGTAGGTGACGTCGCCACCCATTTGCCTCGCCAGCCCGCGGGAGACGGAGAGACCGAGCCCGAGGGACCCCACACTGTTGCCGTGGACGAACGGCTCGAAGAGATTGTCGACGATCTCGGCGGACACGCCGGGGCCGTCATCGAGAACCAGGATCGCCACCCGTCCCGCCTCTTTGTGGGCGCCGAGGCGAATGTGGGGCCCTCCATAGCGCAGGGCGTTGCGGAGGAGGTTTCTCATGATCTGGCGGATTCGCACCGGATCGCCGCGCACGAGTAGGGCCGGGTCGATCTCAGCGGTTACGCCGATCAGATCAACGCTGTCGAAGATCTCAGCCAGTGCCACATCCTGAAGGGCGACCCGGAACGCCTCCTGGCTACCGACCAGGAAATCGTCGAGCAGGGCGCAGACGTCGCCGAGTTGAAGGCCGATCTCAGTGACCATCTCGTATCGGGCGTCGTCATCGAGCGCTTCCCAATCAGAGGTGAGAATCGAGTTGAAGCCAACAACGGCGGCGAGCGGATTGCGCAACTCGTGGGCGATGACTGCCATCAACCGCTCCTTGGCGCCGACGACCTCCATGAGGGATCGCTCGGTTGCCCGCCATTCGCTGACGTCGAGGTCAACGATGACAACCCGCGAGTAGTCAGGCTGGCCGTTGGACATCGAAGCCTGCCAATGGGATCGGACCATCACATCACCCGCGAGGGTGGGAGCGCGATGCTCACTCTTGATCGATGTCACCCCCTGGAACGGAGCAAGAAATTGGGCGATCAGGGCGATCCGCAGCTCCGGATAGCCTTCAGCGGAGAAGTGGCGTGTCACCAGGTCAGGGACCTGATCCTCAAAGGGAAACCCGTAGAGCATCGCCCACTCGTTATTGGCCACGAGTTGAACCGGCAGGCGCAGACACT
>DATDJH010000141.1:0-2747 GCA_036520635.1 Acidimicrobiia bacterium | reverse complement strand
CCTCACCTTGCCGACGAACGCCGTCGAACAGGTGACCGTGCGCAATGCCCATTCGTTGAGTGACCAGGTGGGAAGGGACTCGGGCGCCCCGATGGTTGCGCCCTGGCTTCCACCTTCGCGCTCGATGGTCAGAACCCCAATAGTGCCTTCGGAGAAACCTGATTGTGCCGCCGCCTCGAGCATCTGAGGGATCTGACCGGCGTGCTGGGGCACCAAGAGCGCCCCAATCGAAGGCTTGGTGACCGACGTGACTGGCTCAGGCACATATGACTTCGAGACCTCGCCAATCAGGGCGCGCATGCGGCTGCGGATCGGCTCCGAGAGGGTGCTCATGGCCGTCAATTCGTCGCGACTCACCGCGAGCGCGCGTTGCATGCCCCGATCCGTCATGTCGGTGAGGTCGATGTGACGCTCGATCAGGGAGAGCGGAGCTTCCTGGAACACGACCAATGCGCGTCTGGCGGCGGCCTCGTCACCAGCCACCAAGGCCATGGCAGCGAACCTGATCGCTCGCCGCGCCCGATGGATCTGCGCCTGGTATTCATTGATGGGCTTGGTGAGGGGGGTGGGCGATGGGTCAACGAGGAGCTCAGGGTCGACGTGCTGGTAGGCGGCGTTTATCAGCCGGTTGGCCTCGAGAACGTGCCCGTCGGGCATGGAGCGGACCATCGAGTTTCGCTTCTGGCGGTAGACGGCGGTCTTGTAATGCGAGGGAACAAAGACGTACCCGTTGCGCATCGCCCGATACCAGAGGTGCCAGTCCTCCGCTCCGTAGCGCATCCGCTCGTTGAAGCCTCCAAGTGCTCGCAGACGCTCGGTGATCAAGAGAGGGGCGTGGGCATTGAACGGGCACTCGGCGTCCGCTGATACCAGATCGATGATCCCGCGGGAGTCACCCTCCATCCGATCCGGAAGCTCATCGAGGTCGACCTCTTCAAAGGCGACGGTCACCCCACAGTAAGACCCGATGACATGAGGGTCCGCCATCGCATTGGCGAGGGCGATGACACGGTCCATGAGGCTGTCCCGCATCAGGAGGTCGTCGGCGTCGAGGAACGTGACCAACTGGCCTCGGGCGGCGCGCAACCCGGTGTTGCGGGCAGCGCTTAGACCCGAGTTGACCTGATGGCGGAGAACCCGGAAACGCTGATCCGAGTTGGTCGCAGCCCAGATCTCTTTGAGGGATGAGTCGGTGGAAGCGTCGTCGACCACCAGGCACTCCCAGTCAGTGAAGGTCTGCTCGGCTATCGAACGTATGGCTTCGGCAACGAATCGCTCCTCGTTGTAACAGGGGACGACGATCGTCACTCGTGGGGTATGGCCCTGCTTAGGGGTGAGATTTCGCTCGCTCATCGAAGGTTCCGCGGCGAGACGGTCCGCGGCGGATCCGAGAGTGTCGATAGCGCTTGTCATGCGTGTCGCCGCACGAGTCTCATGTGTCGAGCGCTCGGCCGGGGCGGCCATGGTGGGGGAGCGCCGCCCGATCGATCTCCCAAGGACCCCGAGCCGGGTGACGATCTGACTGAGTCGGACACTCAGGATCAGGATCAAGCCGGCGAATCCTCCAAGGGCGAGGAGCCCAAAGACGACTGACCACGGTGCGTCGAGGAATAGGGCGAGCACGCCGGAAACTGAGGTTGCGATCAGGAGCATCCCGCGACGGGACCGGATGTGGGAGAGCATCGTCTTCAATTAGTCATCCCGGGTGGCTAGGCGACGAGTCCGGATCGGCCCGGACGCCTCGGAAACCCTAGCCGGGGATGGGTGATTCACCAGCCAACGAAGGCGCTCGGGAGGTGGGTGCGTAGGATCGAAATCTGCTCTCGGGCCGACGACCTTTCGCAACGATCCCGCCCGAGAAGGAGTGCACAAGTGGTCAAGAAACCAGGCGAGGTGGGCAAGGACTTCGACGACTATGCCCGAAAGTGGGCCGCAGATTCCTACAAGATGGAAAAGGCCTGGGATGGATCAGGCGTGGCCCACTCTGACGAAGCTCTGGCTTACCCTGGCGACGAGTGGGGTGGCATCGATGACCTGATAGCCCTCTACGCAAACCTGTTCCCAAAGATCCTCCCCGGTTCGGACAAGGTGAGCGTCCTCGAGATCGGTGCCGGCGGTGGGCGGTCCACCAGGGCAGTGGTCGAGGTGCTCGGCGACCGGATAGACGAGTACCACGTAGTGGATGTATCTCAGATATTCGTAAATGTCCTCAGGGAGCGGATCGAGCAGCCGATCGAGGTCCACCTGGTCGACGACGTTGACCTTGGGGGTCTTCCAAAAAACGGCTTTCAACTGTGCCTGGCCCAGTCCTCGTGGTCACACATCAACATGTACGACCAGTACCGCTATCTGAGAGACCTGAGGGCGGTCCTGACTTTCGGAGCTCCATTAGTGGTGAATGGGCAGTTTCTGCTCGGGCTGGGAAACGACTGGGCGTGGAACAGGTTCCGGCGCAGGGTCTACCAAGCCGAGCACCATGTGGAGGGTGTCTTCCATGAGATGACCGGGGTTGGGGTCATCGTCGAGCAACTCGTTCGGCTCGAGTACGACATCGAATTGATACACGATGCCGGATTCATTGCTCGAAGGAGGCAGGCAAACCCCTTGTCGCATCTAGCAAGTCTTACCGCACAGATCGAGTTTCCCTACCTGCCCGGGCTTCCCCAATACGCCGCCGGTCAGACGCCACGAAAGGTGACCATCGGTTGAAACTGTGATCTCCGCAGGCTCAACCTGAGGCCGAGGTG
>DATDJH010000140.1:0-5405 GCA_036520635.1 Acidimicrobiia bacterium | reverse complement strand
ATGAACATGTGGCTGGTCTGATCGACCTGGATCACGAAGTCGGTCAGGGCGGGGGAGTAGACCGCACCACCGGCACACGGTCCCATGATGACCGAGATCTGGGGTATGACCCCCGAAGCTCTCACGTTTCGCTCGAAGATTCGGCCGTACCCGTCCAGCGAGGAAATCCCCTCTTGAATCCGGGCGCCGCCGGAGTCCTTGAGACCGACCACAGGCGTGCCGGTGTCCAGCGCCATGTCGAGGATCTTGCAAATCTTGTCGGCGACCACCTTGCTGAGGCTTCCCCCAAAGACCGTGAAATCCTCGGCGAAGACAAAGACCGGCCTGCCATCGATGGTGCCGTGCCCGGTGACCACTGCGTCGCCGAGCGGTCGCTTGTCTTCGACCCCGAAGCCCGAGGCTTGATGCCTCACGAATTGGTCTATCTCCTGGAACGAGCCCTTGTCCAGGAGCGCGTCGAGGCGTTCGCGCGCGGTGAGCTTGCCTTGCTCGTGCTGGCGAGCCACAGCTCGCTGACTCCCCGCGTGCAGCGCCTCCTCGCGGAGTTCCCTCAGTTTCTCGATCCGCGCCTCGGTGCCCAAGATTCTCTCCGTAACCTCACACTTCGACTCGCCGGAGGGCGATATGGCTACACCCTATTGGCAGATGCGTCGGGAAGAGGTTCCTTCGACTCAGGACCTGGCGCGCTCCGAGCTGGCCACTCTGCCCGTGGTGGTGGTCGCGGCAGTCCAGACCGCAGGGCGGGGTCGCACCGGTGCTGGGTGGATCACGGCGCCTCAGGCGCTGGCGGTGTCGGTGGCAATTCCTATCAGCCAAGGAGAGGATCGCCCGCTGTCCCTGATGGCGGGGGTGGCAGCGAGGAGAGCTCTCGTCGGGGCCGTCGGGCTGAAATGGCCCAACGACTTGGAGATCGATGACCTGAAAGTGGGCGGCATCCTCGTCGAACAGAGCGACGGGATTGCTGTGATTGGGTTGGGTGTAAATCTGTGGTGGCCTGAGCCGCCGGAGGGGATGGGTGCAGTGGGCGATGAGGACCCCGGACCGCACCGTCACCTGGAAGTGGGCGCCCTGTGGGCGGCAGAGCTCCTTGCCCTCATCGGAGCCGAAGGGTGGCCGATCGACGAGTATCGGGAAAGTTGCGGGACGTTGGGCCGAGAAATCGCCTGGGAGCCTGAGGGCTCGGGCAAGGCAATCGACGTCGGCGGATCCGGTGCCTTGCTGGTGCAGGTCGGACACGACATCGTCGAAATCCGCTCTGGCGCGGTCCGCCACGTCCGCGGCTAGCCCAGCACCTCTTCTTCAGCCTCCGGGAGAGTTTCCTTGAGAAAGCCAATGACACGCCCCATCGCGTCCTCGGCTGCCGATGGGTCGTATTCCCCAGCGTCGATGTCGAGGAATCCATGTCGCACCCCGGGATACAGCAACCACTGGCCGTGCTGGTTCCTGTTTTGAGCTTCGTCCACCGAGCTGGCTGCAATCAACTCGTCGTCGGCGCCGTACAACCCAAGGACGGGAACAGGTAGATGCCCGAGGAAGTCGGCCACCTGGAACTCGCGGTCCTCGTCACCGGTCAGCGGGGTGTAGGCAAGGGCGAGGGATCGGACCCAGGGCCTGGTAGCTGCCGAGATCACGCCGAAACGGCCTCCCACATCCACGCCGAAGATCCCGATCTGGTCGCTCACCGCCCACTCGATGTCATCGGAGACGACGTAGCCATGCAACTCGTCCAGATCGGCGATGGCACGAGCGTCGGAGAGGAGGTTGTAGCGATCCAAGGGGTCCCCGCCGGCCCGGTAGAAGTCGACGGACAAGGCCAAGAGCCCGTTGCGCGCCAGACGACGACAGAGGTCCTTCTCAAAGCTGGTCAAGCCATCCAGGCTGGGAAGCACGAACACCACGGGAAATTTGCCGGCGGCGTCAGGTCGGGCGAGGTAGCCGGTCCGGTGCCCGGTCCCCATGGGAATCGGGCAGGCTCCATACATGATCGGGTAGATGCCTTCGTGAGCCAGGACGGCCATGGTCAGACGATAACCGGTCACCGGGGCCCTTCTCGACCGGGCCTGGGTGTTCGGGTTAGGTCGGAACCAGAGCTAGCCTGCGCGTCGTCCTAATCAGACGATGACGTCCTCCCCATCGACTCCTGTTTCTCGCCGCGGGCTGCCCCGTTGGCTCAAAGTCACCATTCTGACTCTCCTCGTGGTGGCCAACCTCGCCGCGCTCGGTCTCCTTTGGGCGCTGAACACGGGCCAGAACCTGTTGAGTGGGGCGGACACCGACCACGAGGTGGTTGATGTCCTCACCGACCCCACCGGAGAAGCACTCACGTTCCTGGTTGTCGGCAGTGACTCGAGAGAGGGACTCGACGATCTGGAGCACTTCGGCAACTTTGCCGGCGCACGCGGCGACGTGGTGATGCTGGTCAGGGTCGACCCGTCAACCGGAGAGGCGCGCATGTTGAGTATCCCGAGGGACCTATGGGTCGACGTCCCCGGCCAGGGCATGGGCAAGATCAACTCCGCCTATTCCTATGGCGGGCCGAGCCTCATGGTCAGGACCATCCAGGAGAACTTGGGCATCGAAGTCAACCACTACGTGGAGGTCGGCTTTGTGGGCTTTCAGGAGTTGGTGGACGATCTTGGAGGAATCCACATCTCCTTTCCCTACGCCGCCAGGGATCGCTCGTCCGGCCTGGACGTGGAGGCTGGGACCGACGTCTTGGACGGAGAGATGGCTCTTGCCTATGCCCGGTCTCGGAAATACCAGGAGTATCAGAACGGCTCATGGGTGAGCGTTGACGCCAACGACATCGGGCGGACGCAGCGGCAACAGGAGGTAGTTCGGGCGATTCTCTCCGAGCTCAAGAGCCCTGCCTCGGTCGCCGACGCCGGCACCATGAGCAGCTCCCTGGCCAGCCACATGACGATCGATGCCACCCTGGCAGAGGCGTCGATCGCGGGCCTCGCCTGGGACTTTCGGAGCCTGCTGACTGGGGGGATAGAGGGGACCACGCTCCCGGTTGACGGTGCCACCAAAGGCGGGGCATCGGTGGTCATCGCCAGAGAGCCCGAGGCGTCAGAGATGATCGCTGACTTCCTTGGCGGGACCACCCAGGTTTCCCAGGAGCCGCTTCGGGTTCAGGTGCTCAACGGAAACGGTGTCAGTGGCTCCGCCGGCAAGATGTCGGATGCACTTCAGGAGAGCGGGTTCGAGGTGGAGTCGATAGGCAATGCCGACAGCCGCGACTACGAGCAGACCACGATCGTTGTCCCCTCGGGCAGCCCCAATGGAGGCGTCATCGCCTCCGAACTGGGTTTTGGTGTAGTCGAGTTCGGCGATGTCGATAACGCATATGACGCCATCGTCATTGTCGGCGCCGACGCTCCGTGACCATCGGCGTGGGCGTGCGCACTTCGGGGCTGGCGCGGTTATTCGTAGACTGAGGGTTCAATGGATATTGCGATAATTGGCGCTGGCTATGTCGGTCTCGTGACCGGTACAGGGCTGGCCCATCTCGGCCATCGGGTTCGAATCGGGGAGGCCGATGGACAACGCGTGGAGCGTTTGCGCAGTGGAATCGTCCCCATTTTCGAAGACGGTCTGCCCGCCCTTCTCGCCGAAGCGGTGGATCGAGAGCTCATCAGCTTCCATACGTCGAACGTGGAGGCGGCCGCCGACAGCCGTCTGGTGTTTCTCTGCCTTCCCACCCCTGAAGCCGAGGACGGGCGTGCCGATCTCCGCTACATCCACTCGGTGATCGACGAGTTAGCCAACGAAGTCGATCCGGATGCGATCTTCGTGGTGAAGTCCACCGTCCCGCCTGGAACTGTCACCAGCTTGCGCAAGAGGCTGGCTGATGTCGGCAGTCAGGCTCGAATCGTCTCGCATCCCGAGTTCCTGCGGGAGGGGCGCGCGGTGGAGGACTTCCTGGCCCCCGACCGCATCGTGATCGGTGCCTGGGAGGAGGAAGACGCGGATGCGGTGGCCGAGCTCTACTCGGGTGTCGAAACCGAAGTTGTGAGGACCGACCCCACCTCGGCCGAGATGATCAAGTACGCCAACAACGCCTACCTGGCCACCCGTCTCACCTTTGTCAACACGTTGGCGAATGTGTGTGAGGCAGTTGGTGCCGACATCATCGACGTGGTTCGCGGCATTGGCCTCGATCACAGGATCGGCCCACACTTCCTGCAGCCCGGACCCGGGTATGGGGGTTCCTGTTTTCCGAAGGACACTTCGGCTCTCATTGCGGTTGCAGCGGACGCCGGTTACGACTTTGAGCTGCTGCGGGCAGTCATCGAAGCCGACGAAGAACAACGACGTCGGGTTGCCGAGAAGGTCAGGCAGGCCGCCGGTGGCGGGCTCCATGGACGCCGGATTGCGATGTGGGGCGTTGCCTTCAAGGCCGGCACCGATGATTTGCGTGAGTCGCCCGCCGTTCGCATCGCTGCACTTCTGCAGGCTGATGGCGCCGAGGTGGTTGCATACGATCCCGAAGCTTCGACCGACCAGGTCACCATGGCCCCCGACCCATTGACGGCGGCCACCGACGCCGACGTGCTTTTGATTGCGACCGAGTGGCCGGAGTTCACGGCTGTCGACATGTCGGAGGTGGCTCGGGTCATGCGAGGCCACCGCGTTGTCGACGCCCGCAACCTGCTCGATCCGAAGGCAGTCCGGGCGGTCGGGCTCGATTATTGGGGTCTGGGAAGGCCCGGCGCCTAAGTCCCAGGTCTCAGGTCATAGGTCCCAAGCCAGAAAGGTCTGGCTTGAGACTTGAGACTTAGGACTTGCGACCTTTTCAGCGGAACAGGTCCTCCTCGGCCGGCCTCACCAGGTCCCTCCCCCTTCCGTTTCCACGCGGCCCGGTGTAGCCCCGGATCAACGCAGCGGGGATCCCGGCCGCCTTGCCCATCACCAGATCGGCTGCGGCGGCTAACTCGTCCGCCACCGCAACCTCCGTGACCTCGAGCTCATGCCCCGTCCAGTCGGTTGTCCCCTTCAGATCGAGGATCGCCTCGATTCCCGACAACCCGATGGCGACATCGGTCAGGCCCTTGCGCCAGGGGCGGCCGAAGGTATCGGAGATGATGACCGGCAATTCGATCGCGAAATGGCGCTCCAATCTGATCCGAATCCGATGTGCCGACCGGTCTGGAGCTTCGGGGAGCAAAACCATCGTGCCCGGTGCGGCATTGGATCGATCGATCCCGGCGTTGGCACAAATGAAGCCGTGTTTGGTCTCGGCGATGATCAGATCACCTCGTCTTCGAATGATCGAGACGGCTTCAGACTCGATCAAGTGCTTTCTGAACTCCTCCTCGTCGCCCTCGATCTGGACGATCGCGCCCTCGGCCTTGGAGACGATCTTGTGGGTGACTACCAGCACGTCGCCCGAAACGGGGCCC
>DATDJH010000139.1:0-3527 GCA_036520635.1 Acidimicrobiia bacterium | reverse complement strand
CACCACTACGACCACGACCACCGCTCCGCCTCCACCACCGACTACGACGACTACTGCCCCACCCACAACCACGACGACTGCCCCACCCACGACGACAACCACCAAGGCAGTCACGACCACAACCAAGGCACCGCCAGCGACTACCACCACGACGGCGGCGACGACCACGACCTCGACCTCCCAGCCTCCGGTGAAGCACGCCAGCCCACCGCCCCCACCTCCAACCACGACTACAACGCTCCCTCCGACGACCACGACCACTCGGGCAGACACAGTGGGGTTCTTTGCCGACTTCGATCCCCCGAGAGGCTCCTTGCCGGATCAGGTATCGGCTGCGACTGAGACCGGCTCAGGCATCCAACTGCTGGTCTCGCTTGCCGGCGCATTTGTCGGAATGACGGTGCAGGGCCTCGGCTATTACTTGTTTGTCTTCTTGGTGCCGGTCTTGGTCGCCATCTGGCTGACCGTGGTCAGACGGCGCGAGGACCAGGAACCGGGCTTGCTTCACGAAACCCCGTAATTCGAAGGGGTTTATGGGGTGGGCCCACGTGGACTTGAACCACGGACCTCATCCTTATCAGGGATGCGCTCTAACCGGGCTGAGCTATGGGCCCCCGGCAGCCAAGGGCTGCAGCGAGCGCCAAATCTTATCGGGTCGTCTGAGTCAGGCGAACCCGTAAACTGGCATCTCCAGGGGACGTAGCTCAGCTGGAAGAGCACCGGCTTTGCAAGCCGGGGGTCGTGGGTTCGAGTCCCATCGTCTCCACCGGGTCGCCGTACGGGATTGATTCCATCCCGGTCGGTGTTCTCCCTTCCGCGACGTGACCGAGGAGCCCACATGCCGAATGCCGTGATCATCGATGCGGTGCGGACGCCCATCGGGAGGCGGAACGGTGTCTTCAAGGACATTCATCCCGTCGACCTGGCCGCCATTCCCCTGCAGGCTCTCGTTGAACGCAACCAACTCGACCCCTCGCAGATCGACGACGTGATCATGGGCACGGTCAGCCAAACCGGAGAACAGGCCTACAACGTTGGCCGAAACGCCGCCCTCGCCGCCGGGTTCCCCGAGGAGGTGCCCGGGGTGACCATCGACCGACAATGCGGCTCCTCGCAGCAGGCCGCCCATTTCGCAGCCCAGGCAGTCATGGCTGGGGTGCAGGACATCGTGATCGCCGCAGGCGTGGAGAGCATGACCAGGGTGCCAATGGGAGTGACGGCCCAGCAGGGCCCCGGACTGCCGTTCGGGCCTCGAATGCTGGAGCGGTATTCGCAGGGATTGGTCCCTCAGGGCATCTCGGCGGAGATGATCGCCGAGAAGTGGGGCCTATCCCGCACCGACCTCGACGAGATCGCTCTCGAGTCACACCGTCGGGCGGGCCGTGCCACTGAGGAGGGCCGATTCGAAGAGCAGATCATCCCCGTTGGGATCACACGGGAGAACGGGAACAGAGAGACGGTCACCCGCGATGAGGGAATCCGCTCCGATTCATCCCTCGAGAAGCTGGCGGGCCTCCAGCCGGCCTTCAAGGGCGATGGCGTGGTCACCGCAGGGAACTCATCGCAGATCTCCGACGGTGCGGCAGCGGTGCTGGTCATGTCTGAGGACCGGGCCGCCCAACTCGGCCTTACTCCGAAAGCCCGTTTTGTCTCCTTCGCCATGGCCGGTGTCGATCCGATCATGATGCTCTCCGGTCCTATCCCCGCCACGGAGAAAGTGCTGGCCCGAGCCGGGCTCGAGGTTGGAGACATCGACTTGTTCGAGGTGAATGAGGCGTTTGCATCAGTGGTCGGGGCCTGGAGGGTCGAGCATGGGGGATCGGACCCGATCTCCCTGTGGGATCGGACCAATGTGAATGGCGGCGCGATCGCTCTCGGGCATCCCCTCGGTGCTTCCGGCGCCCGTGTTCTGACCACCATGTTGTGGGAGTTGGAGCGGACCGGTGGTCGTTACGGCCTGCAGACGATGTGCGAGGGCGGGGGCATGGCCAACGCTTTGATCATCGAGCGACTGTGAGCGGTCCTGCCCGATGACCCCGCTCAACGTGGTGCTCGCGGTGGCCCTCGGCCTGATCATCTGGCGGGTTTCGATTTCTGTTATTCGCATGCTGTCGACACCGCCACCCGAGATCGATCCCGCTGATGTGGTCGCTGTCGACCAGGACTACAAGTGCACGATCTGCGGCGCGGAGCTGACTATGCGGGCCATCAACGTCCAAGACGAGGCGCCGCCTCGCCATTGTCGTGAGGACATGATTCCGGTGTGGCGGCCCGCATGAAACCGTCTAATCACAAGCGTGTAGTTATCCCGAGGTTTCTCCACACCTTGTTGAGAACTACACCCTTGTAACTCGCATTACGCTCGCCGCCGTGCCCGAGTCAAAACGCCGGAAGCCCAAGAGCAAGCCACTGCCGACTCAGTCGGCGGCCGCGGCTGCCAAGGCCAAGCCACCAAGTCCCACCTGGTATGTCGCGGTGATGGCCGGCCTGATGACGATCGGCGTGCTCCTGGTCCTGAGCAGGTTCGTCTTCGAGCTCGATCGCCTGGTTCTGATCGGTGGCCTGGCCTGCATCGCCATCGGCTTCCTGATGACGACCAACTACCGCTGAGTTAGGTGCTCGGCGGCGTCGCCGTCGTGGTTGTGGTGGTCGGCGGCGGGGTGAACTTGCCGAGCGTCACAGTGACCACATCACCTGGGAACACCTCGACACCGTCATCGGGGAATTGAGCGACCACCCTCCCGTCCTGTGAGGCGTCCACCACCGGTTGGGTGCTCGCCGAGACATTCATTTCGAGACCAAGATCGGCGAGGATGCCTTCCGCCTGGCCCTGGGTGGAGCCGAGCAGGTTGGGGACTTCAACCGGCCTCGGGCCTTGGGACACAACCAGGAGGATGGTGTCACCGGAGCGCACCTCGGCCCCCGCTTCGGGCTCGGTTCTGATCACCAGTCCCTCATCGACGGTATTGGAGAACTCGTCGTTGACAGTCGAGAGTAACCCCAGCCTTTGCAAGGCGGTCACGGCGTCACGCTCGGTCTCACCCTCGAGCACCGGGAGGATGTGGGTTTCGGCGCCGGTCGAGACCGTGATGCTGATCGCGGCACCTCTTCCGGCGAGCACGCCGGAGTTCGGGTCCTGTCGAATCACCGTGCCCTCGGCGAATTCGGCGCTCGGCTCTTCCACCACCTCCCCGAGAACGAAGCCGTTCTGCTCGATGATCCTCTCGGCGGCTTCCTGGGTTTGGCCGATCAGGGGTGGCACCTCGAACTCCTCGGCTCCGGTGGAGTAGAAGACCTCCACCTCGGAGTCTGGCTCGGCCTCGGTTCCACCCGCCGGATTGGTGCGGATGACCAGGTCCACCTCCACGTCCTGGCTGGCTTCGGCAGTGAATTTCACGGTGAACCCCGCTGTGATGAGGCGGGCCTCGGCACCTTGTCTGGTGAGCCCGGCGACATTGGGGACTTCGACCAGGTCGTTGCTGATGTTGCCCCCGCCGGCGAGACGGAACAGGACGAACAACAAGATC
>DATDJH010000138.1:0-9358 GCA_036520635.1 Acidimicrobiia bacterium | reverse complement strand
TCGGCTCCCTCACCTTCGGCGAGGCGTGAGCAGATGTCCGCGGTCCTGGTGTCCTGCCACACGATGGCATTCGCAACCGGGGTCCCGGTGGCCCGATCCCAGATCACCGTGGTCTCGCGCTGATTGGTGAGACCGACTGCTACCAGGTCGGCAGCCCTCAAGCCGCCTTTGGAGAGGGCCCCTTCGATGACCGACACTGACTTCGACCAGATCTCCAGCGGATCGTGTTCCACCCACCCCGGTCGGGGAAAAATCTGGGCATGCTCCAGCTGATCGACCGCGATGACGGCTCCCGACCCGTCGAAAACCATGAACCGGGTCGAAGTCGTCCCTTGATCCAGAGCACCCACGAATTCAGGCATGGTGCGACGTTATCGGGCGGGGATTAGCCCATGTCGCGACCGCGGAGGGCCGCCATCTCCTGGGCCCGAGCCGGGTCGCTGAGCCAGAGCTCGGCCACATCGGCCGCTTCCTCGAGGACCACCTCGATCTCGGCTCTTTCTGCCTTTGCAAAGGGACGGAGAACGAAGTCTGCCGGATCCATCGACCCTGGGGGTCGACCAACACCGATCTTGAGCCGGCTGAACTCAGTTGTTCCCAGCGCCTTCTCCAGAGAGCGGATCCCGTTGTGGCCGCCATTTCCCCCGTCTACCTGAAGTCGAAGACGGCCGAAGGCGAGGTCGATATCATCATGGAGCACCAGCGTTCGCGAGAGGTCGACTCCGTAGTAGTCCACCGCGGCTCGCACCGCCGAGCCGGAGTCATTCATGAATGTCGACGGCACCACAGTCAGAAAGCGACTTTCGCCGGCGCCGATCTGGGCTACCTCGCAGCGGAGCCGTGATGGGGCCCTGGTGAATTTGGCGTCATGACGGCCGACCAGCCTGGCCACCGCTTCGTATCCGGCGTTGTGCCTGGTGCCCTCGTAATCGCTCCCCGGGTTGCGGAGACCGATCACCATGTGAACCTGGCTATTCGCCGCTTTCGCCTTCTTGCGCGTCCTCAGCAGCCTGCTCACCCTCCGCTGGCTCCTCTCCCTCGCCCTCGAGCTCACCCTCGGGCTCCACGACCTCTTCGGCAGCCATTGTCGTGACACTCATGACCACGGCATCGGGGTCCTCGGTGTAGGTGACGCCCTCGATCACGGGAAGGTCGCCGATTCGGAGCGAATCACCGATCTCAACCTCGGAAACGTCGAGCATGATTGCGGAGGGACTGGCATTCGGCAGCGCCTCGATGACGACAGGGGTGCGTTGCGGCGAGAACACGCCACCATTGGTGACTCCGATCGGCGAGCCTTCGAAGTGGATCGCCACTTCGGCGGTGACGATCTCGTCGAGGGACACCGTCACGAAGTCGATGTGGCGGTACTCGTTGCGGAATGGGTGGCGCTCGATCACCCGGGCCATGGTGAGAAGGGTGGCGCCGCCTTCGATCTCGAGGTTGATCAGGGCATTGGCTCCGGCCTCGGTATGAAGGACAACGTGAAGATCGTGGGCGTTGACCGCGATCGAGACCGGCTCGGTGCCTTTGCCGTAGACGATGGCAGGCACGTCGCCCGTCTTGCGGACGCGACGCGAGTCACGCGATCCGGTGCTCCGCCCGGTTTGGGCGCGCAGACTGACTTCGGGCATCGAAAGACTCCTTGGAGGAAGAGATGGGCGCCAATTATGGCCTGGTCCCGTCTCTTGTGCCAGACGGGAGGGCGTCGATCCAGGCCACCGTTTGGGAGGTGAGATGCTCGAACATCGCTCCTTCAGACCAACCGCCGCCCGTCAGCGAGTGAGTGGCTCCGTCCAGGATGTCGATCGTCGCATTGGGAAGCGAGCCGATATGCGTTTCAAAGAGATCCATCCGGCTCAGCGAGTCTCGGGTCCCTTGGAAGAAGAGAAGGGGGACGGTCACCTGCGGAAAGTGGGACACCCGCAAGGATTCGGGCTTCCCCGGCGGGTGTAGCGGGTAGGCGTACAGGATCACGCCCGCCGCCGGATACCCCTCGGCTACCAGCAAGGTGGAAATTCGCCCCCCCATCGACCTTCCAGCCAGGAACAACAAGTCAACCTGGGCCACCAACACCTCCGCGGCTGCCCGGTGGCATTCGACGAGGCGATCCGCTCGATCCGGGCTCTTCGAGCCTCTTTCGGTGTATGGGTAGTTGAAGGTCATTACGCGAAGCCCCACAGCGGCCAGCCGGTCGCGGAGCCCGACTATCACTCGGTGATCCTGGTTGGTGCCCGCGCCATGGGCGAGGAGCAGCCCGGTGGCACCGTCACCGGCTAGGCGCCCGGACACCTCGCCGCCAGACCATGGGATTCGAACGGTTGAGACCACTGGCTCAATGTAAAGCGTTCGGTACCGTTGCAACGTGGAGCTTCTCGTGCATGACAACCCCGACGCCGCGACCGAAGCCGCGTCGAAACGGATCGCCGACCTGATTTCGACCGCTGAAGGGCGGTTTTCCTTCGGCCTGGCGGGGGGCTCGGCCGCGGAGGCGACCTATCGGATGCTCCGGGGCCGTGCCAGTGGCTGGGACAAGGTCGATGCTTGGTTGTCGGATGAGCGTTGGGTGCCGCCCGATCACGAGCGTTCAAACGGGCGGATGATCGCCACGACGCTTCTCGATCATGTCGATGCCAACTTCGTCAGGCCGAGGTGGAGCGAGTACCTCAATCCGGACGACGGGGCGGCACACTACGAGGCCAGGCTTCGCTCCCTGCATCCTGACAAGGCGCCGGACCTGATCATGCTGGGCATGGGCGCCGACGCCCACGTCGCATCGCTATTCCCTGGGACGCCCGCCCTGGCCGAAGCCAGCCGGTGGTATGTCTCCAACCGTGGCCCCGGCAACGAGGACCGCATCTCAGCAACTTATCCGCTGCTGTGGCAAGCGGGTCTGGTCATGGTGGTGACGCTCGGAATCGAAAAGGCGGCTGCGCTCAAGGAGAGCTTTGAGGAGGCCACGCCTGCAGGGCGCTTGAGGGAAGCCAAAGGGGATGTCGAGTGGTACGTGGATCGAGACGCCGCCTCCCTCCTCTCCTGATCACACCCCTGCTGATTGTCGCCCTGGCTGGGTGTGACACCGGCGGGGACGTTGCCACCTCCACGAGCGAACCTTTCGCCACGACCCTGGAGGTCACCTCGACTTCGACCTCCACGTCCACGACCACCACCTCCACGACCACTACCACCACGAGCACCACGATCCCTCCGACGACCACGACAATCCCCCCGCCACTTCCCGAAATCGATGCCCAGATCCTCGCGCCCGAGGGCACCGGGCCGTTTCCGGCCGTAGTCCTGGTGCACGGCGGGGGATGGGTCGCCGGGGACTCCTCGATAATGCGGCCACTCGCCGAGTTCCTCACCGATGAGGGCTTCCTGACCGTGAACACCAACTACACCCTGTCTGGCCAGGAGCCCGGTTTCCCGGCCGCAGTCGACGATGTGGCGTGTGCGGTTCGTTACGCGGCGGCCCATCCCGACTCGAATGGCACCGTGGTTGTGGTAGGTCATTCAGCCGGCGCCCATTTGGGGGCGATCGTCGCCCTCAACGGAGACGACTACGGCGGGTCGTGCCGAATCGCCGGGTCCGGCATCCCCGATCGGCTCGTCGGGCTGGCGGGGCCATATGACGTCGCCCGCTTGGGCCTCCTGATGTACCCGTTCTTCGGAGCCGGGCCTGCCGACGACCCCGAGGCTTGGCGTGAAGGCAATCCGCTCAACCTGGTCGACCTGAACCCGGATCTCGAGAGTCTTCTCATGTACGGCGAGGAGGACGGGTTCGTCGAGCCTTCCTTTGCGTTCGATTTCGGCGATGCCCTCACCGGTGCCGGTTCGGAGGCCCTGGTGGAAGGGGTCGAAGGCGCCCAGCACAACGACATGTACCTGCCTCGAATTGTCGGGGACCTGATCGCGACCTGGCTGGAGCGCTGAGGCGTCGGTTAGAGCGGCTCGACTCCGGCAGGAAGGATCCAGGCACTGTTGTGCTGGGTCATCCCGATCTTGGGGTAATAATCCACTGCCTTCGGAGCGGCCAGGAGGATGACGGTGGCCTGTGGCGTCTCTTGGCGGGTCCTCCGCACCAACTCCTTGCCGATGCCCTGATGCTGGTAATCGAGTCTCACCGCGAGATCCGAGAGATAAGTGCAGTACACCCAGTCGGTCACCGAGCGTGATATCCCAACCATGAGATCGCCGTCCCAGGCAGTGACCACCAGATCTGCCTCTTCCATCATGGTTTTCATCCGTTCCCGCTCACCCACCGGGCGGCGCTCACCGATGGTGGAGTTGACGTATAGGTCGATGACGGCATCGAGGTCGAGGTCATTGCCCAATCGATAGGTGATCACACGTCGGAGAGTAGAGCGTCCTTTCCCCGGTGACCGACTGTTGTCAGCTTGGCCGAAGCCGAACCGGAAGGTGCTTGATCCCGTTGATGTGGTTGGAGCGGAGCCTGACTGGCTCTCCGATCACCTCGATCGATGAGACCCTGGCTGCCAGCTCCTCGAGCACGACCCTGACTTCCAGTCGCGCCAGGTGGGCGCCGAGACAGAAATGAGGCCCGCCCCGCCCGAAAGCCACGTGGTCGTTCGGAGATCGGTCCAGGTTCAGCTGATAGGGATCCTCGAAGACAGCCTCGTCGAAGTTCGCCGACGCGAAATACAGAGCGACCTTCTCACCGGCTTCGATCTCGACCTCGCCGATCAAGGTGTCGGTGGTGGCAACGCGCCGATGGAAGTGGATCGCAGTCGCCCAGCGCAGCACCTCGTCGGCGGCCCGATTGGGGTCGAGGGCCCCGGAGCGCAACTGTTCCCATTGCTCGAGATTCGCCGCCAGGGCCGCGATTCCGGAGGTGATGCTGTGACGGGTGGTCTCGTTGCCGGCAATCACAAGCAAGACGAAATAGGTGCCCAGCTCCTGATCGGTGAGAGGCTCGCCGTCGATCTCACCAAGAGCCAGCGCGGTCATCACGTCTTCCGCTGGATCGGAACGCCGTGTTGCCGCGATCTCCCACGCCATCTGGAACGCCTCGAATGACGCGGGGTGGCCGAAGGGAAGCAATCTGGTCTCCACCGGGTCCGCTTCCCCCAACATCGGATCGAGGTACTCGGGGTCGTCGGAGCCAATCAGTTGGTTGCCGAGACGAACCAGGTCGTCGACGTTTTCGTCAGGGACACCAAGAATCTTTCCCAGAACCCGAATCGGGACGAGCTCGCTCAACTCGGAAACTAGGTCGCACTCCCCGGCCAAGACGGCGGCATCGATCGCCTTCACCGCAAGAGCGCGGACGTATGCCTCGTGGGCTCGCACCGCCTTCGGCGTGAAGTGGGCCGACGTCAGGCCTCTCAAGTCGCGGTGACGCGGAGAGTCTTCCTCCAACATCGTCCGTCTTGCTTCGAGCTGGTCGCCTTCGAGATCGTCGAGGGTGATGACTCCGTCCCGTGAGGAGAAGGTCGCTGGGTCCCGTGAGATCGCGACCAGATCCTCATGGCCGGCGACCACCCAGAATCCGCGATGACCCGACGGATGCTGGGACCAAGCGATCGGCGACTCGGAGCGCAGCCTTCGAAACTCGTCGTGGGGCACCCCGCCCAGCCAGAGGTCGGGATCGGTGAGGTCGACCCTGACCATCGGCCGCTCTCGGGTCACATGGCTCCAGCGATGTCTTCGAGGAACCAGTCCAACATCCGCTCCAGCGAAGGTTGGGTGGTCTTCTCCAGAAGCCGGCTCTCCTCGATCACCTGGTCGGGGTCGATGCCGACATCGACCATCTCATCACCACCGTCTACCTCACACCAGGAGGCGATCAGACTCGATGTCATCTCGGGGTGGAACTGGACGGCGAGGTTCTTCCCCGATCGGAAAGCCTGCAGGCCCGAGGCGTTTTGGGCCAGCGCGGTCGCCCCAGGTGGAAGGGTGAACTCGTCATGGTGATACTGAAACCATGGCCCGCCGGCGATCTCGTCGACTTCAGAGTCGATGGTCACCCAGCCATATTCCGGGCGCGTCGCCCGGGTGACCTTGCCACCCATCGCGGCGGACATGGCTTGTGCGCCGAAGCAGATGCCGAGAATGGGGACGCCCGAATTGGCCTGGCGCCGGATGAAATCGAGCTCGGGGGCCACCCAGCCCTGCAGCCGGTCCTCGTAAACCGACCACGGTGATCCCATCAGGACCACCAGGTCGTGCCCGTTGTCCGGGAACGTCGCCGTCACTTCCGGGTGATTGATGTCCTCAACGACGACAAAAGGCTCGAGACGGGCGCCGCGCCGCTCCAGATGCTCGCCCACCCGATCGGGAGTCGAGAGCGGGTCGTGTTCGATGACGAGAGCCCGCATCCATTGAGTTTATCAAGCGGCCGGTTGATACTGTCTCCGACCGTGAGAGCACGCGCCTGTCCGGCGCCGAGAAGGAGACAGCCTTCTGAGTGACAACAGCTACGACCGGGTTCGCTTCCTCTGGCCCGACCATCTCGGTCTGGCCCGCGGCAAGTACCTGTCCGGGCAACGGGCGGCCGAGGGGAGCAACCACTGCGTGGCCCTCTTCTCCCTGCAACTGAACCGGGTAATGATCCCCCATCCCGGAGCCCATCACGAGAGTTTCCCCGACGTCGAGGCCCGATTCTCGATGGATGACGTTCGACCGGGATGGGAGAACGGAACCGGCGTGGTCGTCGCCTCCATCACCAAGGATGGAGCACCCGTCGAGCTGGCGCCGCGCTCGATTCTGGAGAGAGTTGTCGGTGAGTGGGAAGAACTGGGACTGACCCCGATGATCGGCTTCGAGTTGGAAGCATTCCTCTTCGAGCCCGACGGAGACGGCGGTTGGCGGCCAATCCACACCCCAGGCTCATACGTTTATGGCACCGGCACCGCGGTTGACCCCACCGGCACCATCCAGGCCATCATGGAGACCGCCCACGACATGGGCCTCGACCTGGAATCGGTCAATTCCGAGTATGACGATGGCCAATTCGAGCTCACCCTCCGATACGACAAGGCTTTGCAGGCGGCCGACGATGCCTTCTTGTTCAAGGTGATGGCCCGCGAGGTGGCAGCCAAACGTGGCTACCTCCTCTCTTTCCTGGGCAAGCCGCTCACCGAGCGGGGAGGGAGCGGGATCCACGTCAACATTTCTCTGGTCGACCGCGATGGGAAGAACGCCTTCAGCGATCCCGCCGCACGAGACGGGCTCAGCGAGTTGGCGCGCCAGGCGATCGCCGGCCTGGTCCACGACCACGTGTCGATGTCCGCCCTCGTCGCGCCCACGGTGAATGCCTACAAGCGCCTCAAGCCGGGATCGCTCAACGGCTACTACGCCAACTGGGGATACGACCACCGCGGGGTGGCGGTCAGGGTCCCACCGGCCAACGAGTCAGGCACCAGGCTGGAACATCGCCTTGCAGACGGGGCCACCTCGATTCACCTGGCCGCGGCCGCCTCGCTGGTGGCAGCCCTGCGCGGTGTTCGCCTCGAGCTCGAGTGCCCACCCGCCGAATCGCAGGACTGCATCACGGGTGCCGACGCCGACATGATGGCTCCACCCAGCCTGGGGGCGGCCTTGGATGCACTGGAGAGCGACAAGGAGTTCGTCGAGGCGTTCTCACCGGGTTACGTAGAGGGATTCCTGGCCGTGAAGCGGGCGGAGTGGGATCGCTACATGGCACACACCACCGATTGGGAGCTCGAGGAGTACCTCCCCTATTACTGATCAGATCGTGGTGATGTCGCGGGGCGCCATCCGTGGCCCGAACTTCGGCTCGTGGCCGAGGGTGTGCAGGAGCCGGACGACCCTCCCCCGCTGTGGCCGAAACGGCTCGAGCAACTCCAGCATCTCCTCGTCGCTGCCCCGGGGTCGACCGGTCATGTGACTGACCACTATGTGCTTGACGTGGAAGTCGCCAACCTCCACCTGGTCGGGGTCGCCGTGGGAAACCATGAGGGTCTTGGCAACAGTCCATGGGCCCACGCCGATGTGGCCCTCGAGGACGGCTGCCGCCAGTGCCGGAGACTGGCTGGCCGTCCCCTCAATCGATGTGACGTCACGCGATACCCGGCGCAAGGCGTCGGCTCGCCGCTTCTCCAGGTGCAGCTCGTGAAGAGCCCAGTAAGGCGCCGCCGCCATCTTCTCCGGATCCGGAGGGAGTGAAAGGCCGGGTCGCGGCCCCGGCGCCGGATCGCCAAATTCCCGCCTCAGGCCGCGCATCGCCCACGTGGCTTCGCTTCCGGTCACCTTCTGACCAACGATCGCCGCCACCAGCGCATCGAACACCAGCCCGGTCCTGCCAAATCGCATCCCCGGGTGGCGATGGTGGAGGTCCGCCACCAGGGGGTGATTGGTGCTGAAGAGGGTCGGATCATCGTTGAGCCCGCCGATCGGGCCTGCCGAAGCCAGAAGCCACTCGCCCCCTTCGCCCCATGCCTCCCCGATGAGATGGTCCCTTGTGCGGCGAATCCGAATCGTGCCCGGCCCCTCCGGGGTACGGGCCGTCAACCACCACCCATCGTCGGCAAACCACCCATGGAGCGGCCTCAAGGTGCTTCGCAAGTCGAGAGCCCCGGTGATGGGCAGTTCCACGGTCTCCACGGTTGGCATGATCGTCCGCCGACGGGCATAGCCACGCATCCATCGAGGTTCACGCCTCAGACAGAAGGGAATGTGAATGGCAAGGATTGCGATCGTGGGTGACGGGCCAGGTGGACTATCCGCAGGCCTGTTCCTCGCAAAAAACGGGCACGAGGTGACGATCTTTGGGACCGACACGACCGCGATGCACTACGCCGAGCTCCACAACTACCTCGGGATACCAGAGATCGCAGGGACCTCATTCCAGCGGGTTGCCAAACGCCAGGTCACGGGCTTCGGCGCCACCCTCAGCGAGGAAGAGGTCACATCGGTCGGAATCGACGACGGATTTATCGTCACCACCGAGTCGGGGTCGATGACAGCCGACTACCTCATCCTCAGCGAAGGGAAGAACCCGGTTCTCGCCCGATCGCTGGGGTTGGCCGAGGATGTCAGCGGCGCAATCCAGGCCGACCGCGATTACCGATCGTCCGTCGATCGCGTCTACGTGGTGGGGAGATCAGCTCGACCGGAGCGGAGCCAGGCGATCATTTCTGCAGGGGCGGGCGCCACAGCTGCTCTGGACATCCTGGCGCTCGAAGCCGGCAAGAATGTCCAGGATTGGGACAGCCCGGCAAAGGACTAGCCAGCCCTGCCTCTCCAATCAAGATTCAGGCTCCGGAGGCCGATCTATTGGGGAAATGGACACACCTGTGGACCGACTCCAGGGTGAGATCGAAGCTCTCGTGTCGGCGGCCTCGGTCCCAATGCTGGTCGCCGACTACACCCCGAT
>DATDJH010000137.1:0-12685 GCA_036520635.1 Acidimicrobiia bacterium | reverse complement strand
CAGCCCCGCCTCGATCGCGTTGGTGACCGCAACGACCCCGAGTTGCTGTGACTCCTCGATCATCACGATCCGGTTCTTGTACGACGGGATCCTGTTTCGGGCGATTGACAGGGCGCCCGCTTCGACGGTGAGCTTGCCCTGGCTGCGGTCATCGACCACATATCGGCCGCCCTCGACTCCGGTCACCGCTACGGGATAACCCCAACACCCGGCCTCGACCACTGGCATGTGCCAATAGGGCAGGTCGGCCACCGAGATGTCAGCCATGACCGACTTCCCGGATGCCAAAGCCTCGTCGAGCTGCTGGCTCGCTCTGGCGATGCTGCCTGTCTGCTCCCGGCGAAATGTCACTCCAAGGCGGTCCAGGACGGTGTCCGCCCAGCGATCGGGATACTGCCAACGGTTGCGAAACCCGGTGATCACCACACGACGGCGACCGTCGGAGTGGTGGGACGACTTGCGGACGGTCTCGGGCGAGAACTCCCAGAGGATGTACCCGGCGCCGAGGCCGCCCCCGATCCCAAGGAGCAGGCCTTCGTTCAGCGGACCCGTGGGCCCGGTCACACCCGAATCGGCAAGGATTCGGGAAAGGGCGGAGGTGTCGGGATCGACGCCGAGCCTTGTGCCGGTGCCCTCCTCCACTCCGACCACCTGCCTGCGGGCTGTCGTGTAGCTCTCACCGGTCTTGTCGGTGCGGGCGCGAATGCGCTGCTTGAGCTTCTTGTGTTGGGTCATCATCGATCTCCAGTGACCACCGCCTCAGACCCACACTCCGTCTGGCGGCCGTCACGAGCTCGACGACATCGACATCACTCCCGATGACATCTGGCCACCTTTCCCTGCGCTTCGCCGGATGGTGTGGGCACCGGTCTGCAGGTGAGGCGTGAGAGCACGCCTTGACAGA
This sequence comes from Acidimicrobiia bacterium, assembly GCA_036520635.1. Taxonomy (GTDB): domain Bacteria; phylum Actinomycetota; class Acidimicrobiia; order Spongiisociales; family ZC4RG35; genus JALYNX01. Next base: position 11,781 of record DATDJH010000137.1, on the reverse strand, counting down.
GGCTAGCTCAGTATTGGAAGGGCCATGAGGTCAACCATCCCATCGCGGGGGTGGGATGGCCTCAGGTCTTGGAGATCAGTCATCCGTGCGCAGGACTTTCCGGCCGAGAAAGAGATCCGGAAGCGGATACTCCGCTCCCGGATCGGATCATTCGTCGGACCGCGCCACGGTGGTCATCCAGCCAGAATTTTGGCCTTCTGCGCCTCGAATTCGGCGTCTGTGAGGACTCCGGCTTCTTTGAGGGCGCCCAACTCCTTGAGCTGTCCCAGTTTGTCGTCGGTGCTGGGGGCGGCGGGTGCTGGCGCCGCGTAGGCCTGAGGCGGGGGAGCAGCCTGCTGCTCCTGATAGGCCTGAGCGTCGGCCTGATCCTGCCACTTGTCGTTCTGCCGACGTGCCACCCGGCCAGAAACTGCCGTCGCCGTACCCGCGACCACCGCGGTGCGGGCCATCGTTCTCATCAATCTCGGCATTTCGATCCTCCTAACTAGCCTCGGCGGCTTCGAGCGCGTCGAGGGTTGCGATCAGGTCGTTGATAGGGATGCGGCCGTACGCCACCAGCCTGGCGCCCGTCTTGCGGAGTGCGGTGGCGAACGGGGCGGCCCAAGAGTTCTCGTAGACCAGGATCGCGGCTGCGGTGCCCGGCTCCATGATGCCTCCGGCCTCCATCTTGTCCTCTTCGTCGATCAGACCCGAGGACGCTCCCTGGAAAACCGCGAGATCCGGATTGCCGTCGAGGTCGAAGTCACCGAGCTCCATCGCAAGGATGTTGCCTTCCATGTCTTTCTGGACGAACGCCAGGTCCAGGATGTGGATCAGGCCTCTATCGACGAGGTCGACCAGGTAGGGGAAGGCCTCTCCGGTGGGAGGAGAGCCGATCGGCCACTCCACTACGAAGTAGTCGACGGGTCCGACTTCGATGTCGTTGTCAGTCACATGTGTCCTTTCGTCTTAGACGCGGGCCTCAGCCCTCCTGGGGATCTTACGCGGGCGGAACCTCGTGTGATCCGGCCCGCCGGCGCTTCCACCAGAAGTCGACGATCGCGCTGAGACGGACTGAGGCTCAGCCTCCGATGATCCCCTCGATATCAGCCGATGGCGTGACGTCCGGAAGACGCAGCATCCGGAACGAGTTCCCGAACCCAATCAACCCGGCTACCAGAGGCACCAGCAACGCGAACTGCAGGGCGATCGGTCGAGCCTCGGTGTTAATCCGAATGATCTCTTCTTGGATCGCCTCGGGCTGCCCCACGAGAAGCTCCTCGAGTTGGGCGTTGCTCATCACTTCGGCGTCTTCTTCGAGCGCCGTTGCCACCTGCTGCTGCTCCTGCGGAGGAAGAACAGTGCTGCTCTCGGACATGTTCACAAAGGTCAAGGAGAGCGCTGCGAGCATGATCCCACCGGCGAAAGCGAGGCCAAAGGAGAGCCCGAACGATCCGGCCGCCGAGTTGACCCCCGCTGCTTCACTGATTCGCTCCCCGGATATCGGGGCCAGCGCGTAGTTGTTCAATTGGGAGACGAGGAGGCCTAGCCCCATGCCCATGATGAAAAGCGGGATGGCCAGCCACCATCCGGTGTCGGTCCGGGGCACGATTGGGATCATCACGATGATCCCAAGGGTGAGCAAGCCGAATCCGGCCCTGATCACGGCCGCCGGCCGCCGTTTGCCCGCCCTCTTTCCGGCCCGAACCGACACCGCGAACATCGTCAAGGAGAGGGGAGCGAGGGTGAGCCCGGTTTGCATCGCGTTGTAGCCGAGCACCATCTGCAGGAAGATCGGTATCACGATCATGGAACCGCCAAGGGCGATCTGTTGCAGCATTTGACCGGTGATTCCAAGCCGAAACATCTTCGATTTAAGGAGGTCGGGGTCGAGCAGCGTCACCTTCCCTTCCCGCTTGCGCCGCACCAGCCATCGGGCCAGGAGCAACAGGCCGATTGTCCCGACTGCAATGAGGATCCCGACGGCTTCTCCGCCCTCTTGCCAGACGAGGATCCCCAGGACCACACCTCCCATGCCCACGATTGAGAGGACGGCACCGACCAGGTCGAGTCGTCGGTCTCCGGTGTAGGGAACATCACGCACCATCCCCATCCCAAGCAAGACGATGGCGATGATGACCACCTCGAGCAGGAACCCCACCCGCCAGGACATATAGGTAGTGACGAAACCTCCCAGGAGAGGCCCGAAGGCGGCGGCGATGGCTGCCGAGGCCCCGACGAGGGCGTAGACCCGCTTCTGAGCATCGCCTTCGAAATTGCCGTGGATCAGCGACTGCATCGCCGGAAGCAACAGGGATGCTCCCAGCCCTCCGAGGATCGCCCAGAAGATGATCATGGGTGCCAGGCTGTCGGTGAGGGTCATCGTGAGCGCCCCGATCGCGTAGCCCAGCAAACCCAGGACGTAGGCCCGCTTTCGGCCGATCAGGTCACCGATCTTGCTGCTGATGAGGATGAAGGCGGCCGATACCAGCGCCTCCAATGCGATGGCCGCTTGCACCGCGCTGACCGTGGTACTGAGGTCGCCGACCACCGCCGAGATCGAGACGTTCATCAACGTCGTGTCGACCACGAGGACGAACATGGCCATCGCCAGCAGGATGGCCAGCCGCCGGTTAAAGCTGCCTTCCCCAACGGAGGATGGGTTTGGATCCGACACATCGCTCCTTTGCGTGCGCACGCCCTACCGAACGGAATCGGAGGAGATCGAGTGAATCTAACCCTTCGCCCGATCTCGAAGCGGGTGATCGTTGCAGGTCCGGCTCGACGGCCGGCACCATCCGAGGAAGGGAGATCGTTCCTCATTGCAGACGTTCCTCAGATTCCGTCAATGGTTTCTAAGTCTGTGTCGCGACAGCTTCTCCGTTCAGCCAGATCGCAATCGTGGCCGGCTGCATGGTCTCCGAGATCACATCAACCCAGCCCTCCACGATGCGGTCCATATCCACCTCGTCCCTGACCAGATTGCCGAAGCGGTCACTGACTCGTCGGGCGTCATACTGGGCTCGGTTGAACCTCCGGTCGACCCAGTCTTGGATCCGGCGACGCAGGGGCGTGAAGAGTGCCGCCACGGCCAGAGTCGATCCTGCAACCGCGATGTCACTTTCGGCGGGCAGGAGCGAAGTCAACACCGTGACGATGATTGCGAATATGACTGCCAGCGTCCCCACCACCAGCGTGTACCCAACTGTCCGGGACACGATTCGATCGATATCGAAGAGTCGATACCGAAGCACCGCCACCCCGAACGAAGCCGGGAACAGGATCATCACCAGAAATACGACGATCCAGGCCGGGTCTCCCGGGTCGCCGGCGCCTAAAGCGATCGATCCCGCGATATAGACAAAGGTGAGAGTTACCGCTGCTGCCAGAAGGGTGACCCCGAAGACCACCCAGCTGAGCTGAGCGCGCTCGATCCCGCGGGCTCGACGCCGTTTCACGACGAGCGAAATCGAGCTCCCAATGAGGATCGCGATCACCGCAAACAACGACGCTGATCCAACCCAGTCGGGGATGAAACCGATCGGATTCTGAGTCGAAGCTCCTGACTCTGAGCCCCCAAGAGTCTCGGTGAGCGCGCTGGCGACAATCAGTACCGGAAGCGCCCACAACGTCATCCGGCCGAGTCGAGCCCATCGACTCCCTCCTTGAGGCCCGTGTCCGGTCGGAAAGGTCAAGGTCAGCGCAGCAAAGAGGGCAAAAACCGTCGTCCAAACCCAACTCGACACCCATCGAGCGAACATCTCCGACAATCCTGGGATCCAGTGGATCCCATCGGCGAGGAGGATGGCCAACCCCAGAGAGCTCAGCAGCCAGCCCGTGAGATGACCATCGTGTCGAAAGATGATCAGGCCGCCCATTGCGGCGTAAATCGCGAAAGCAAGCAAAGCAAGCAGGACGTCGCCGCCGGGCCTGATGGAGAGTTGAGCTAGCAGCAACGCGGTGCCCGCGGCCACGAGGGCGGCAAACTTCAACAGCCTCATGTTGCGATGCTATTGGGGAACCCGTTACGGGATCGTTACTCGTGGCACACGACGCCACGATGCCAGCAGGTCAGGGACGACGCAGCAGGCTTCGCTGATGCTTGCTGGACAACGACCTGATCTGCGCCGGCAGAGGGCCAGAATCGACCTCGTCGCCGACCAGGTAGTCGTAGGCGTGGGTCCCACAGGCGAGGCCCTTGGAGATGAAGAACCTGGCCGGTTTGCCACACTCGCGGCATTTCGGCCCGCCAGTGCCGTTTTCGGGTGTGCGAATGTCCACCCTTCCAGATCGGCAATAAGGGCCTTCGCGCAAGAGGACTAGAAAGGGCGCGCACAAAGTGACTAGACATACGGAGGATCGATGAATTCCGTCCAAAAGACGCTGATGGCCACCGGGAACAAAGTGGCCTCCCGGCTCTACGTCGGCTCCAACGGTCGCTTGGGAGGCTCTGCCCGAGGCGTACCCGTACTCGTTTTGACGGTCCCCGGGCGCAAGACCGGAAAGCCGAGAAGCGTCCCGGTTGCCTACTTCGCTCACGACGGCGGATTCTTGGTCGCGGCCACGGCCGGCGGTTCGAAGTCCGATCCTGAGTGGATCAAGAATCTCGGGGCATCGACCCGGGCGCAGGTCCAAGTGGGTGAGAAGCAGTACGACGTCGACGTCAGGATCGTTGAAGGCTCTGAACGTGACCAGCTCTGGCGGGATGTGGTGGTCGAGCGTGCGCCTGGCTTTGGCAAGTACGAGGAGAAGTCCGGCGGTCGGGTGATACCGATCGCCATCCTCACCCCACGGTCCTGATTTCTAGAGCGAGGAACCGACTCGCTCAGCCAGCCGCTCGGGCCGAACAGCCCGTGTCCTCTGAGCCATCGGAGGTCGAGCGACCTACTCAAGGACCCCCATTTTCGTGGCGATAAAGACACGTTCCCCTGATTAGGAAGACGTGGTATGAAAAGAATTCTGATCGCCCTGGTGGTGGCCGGAGCGGTATTTGGTGCCGTCCTAGGCCTCGCCGCCAGCCTTACTGTCAACACGGAGACCCTTGGCGCGGGCAGCTCGACTGTCGCGGCCTGCCAGGCGACTCCGCTGACCGTGACCTACGCGACCTCGTACGTGGCAGGGTCCAGCTACCGAGTTGGTGTCGTGACCGTGACCGGTATGGCTGCCGGGTGCCTCACCAAGCCCTACAGGATCACCCTGGCCGGCACCTCCAACGCGTCGTTGGGTGAGGTCACAGGCACCACGCCGGGCTCCGGAACCTCGTTCACCGCCGACTTCAGTTCGGCAAACGTAAGTGCTGCCAGCGTTCTCGGAGTGCACCTGGTCATCTCGGGTTAAAACGTATCGACAGAACCACGCGATGAGACGCTGGTTGATTGGGATGGTGGCTGCGTTCGTGACGATCGTGGCCACCATTGCGCCCGGGCTGGCAGCCAACCTGCCGTCGAGCTCACAGAGCCTGGCAGGCGCCAACGTGGCGGTGGCGTCGTGTGACACCGACGGGGTAACGGTCGTCCGCACCCTTTCAGGCGCGAACGTCGTCTCTGTCACCATCTCAAATATCGCCTCTGCTTGTGGCAATGGCGCGTTGTCGATGACATTGAGCAACGGGTCGACCAGTGTCAGCGCCACGGCAGTGGTTCCCGCTGGTGGGGGCTCGGTTGTGGTGACGCCGGCGACTCCGATAGCGGCCACGAATGCGATGACCACCCATCTCACGATCGTCGGTGCCTGAGGTGTCGGAGTCAGGGAGACGCTTCGCTTCTTGGCCGATGATCGGCGTCCTCGTTCTGGCGTTGCTGCCCACAGCTGCGGCTGCCGCCCCGATCACGCTCACGGCTAAGACGCTCGCCGTCTACCGCACCTGCACCCTCACGGCATGGGCCGCAGGGTCGACCACGGTCGCCGACTCCTGGGTGAATCACAACAACCTCACTCAGAACAACGGCACCGCCACCTTCATGGACGTCCAGACAGCAGGCGCCACGACGAATCGCCGGGCCTACATCCGATTCGACCTGACGCAATGCAGCCCTGCCATCCCTTCGAGCGCCACCATCAGCTCCGGAACCCTCCGTCTCTACGCATCTGCGATCCCCGGCGTCTGTCGCACCCAGGACATCTTCCGGGTGACCTTCGCCTGGACCGAAGCCGGGTTGACGTGGAACACGCAGCCTGCGGGATGGAACGCCGCCAACCAGCCGGCGAGTGGTTCTCGCACCTCGTTCATCACGGTCGGCCCCGGATGCCAGAACACGGCCGTGGGGTATGTGAACGGATGGGACGTCACAGCCGACGTCAGTGCCTTCGTCGCCGGCACTGCGACCAACCACGGCTGGATGATCCGAGACGATATCGAAGCGTCGGGGACCGCCCGCAATGTTCGCTACTCGTCGAAGGACCTCGCCAACCTGGCCCAAGCACCCCAACTCACCGTGACCTACCGCCCATGACCAGGGTCGCTGTCTCCGCGCCTGTCATCTCTCCTGCGACCAAACGAGCTGCCCCATCGGTACGGACGGTCATGGTGTGGCTGTTGACTTTGATCCTCGCAGCAGGGTGGTTTGCCTTCCTGCGGCCGACGATCTGGGGAGGGCCACTCACCTATGTCGTAATCCGAGGAACCAGCATGCGCCCCACTTATCAACCGGGCGACCTGGTGCTGGTGCGGCGAGAGGCCAACTATGGGCCGGGGGACATCGTCGCCTATCGCGTGCCCAACGATGACATCGCCTCCGATCTGATCTTGATCCACCGGATCATTGGAGGGTCAGGTGAGGAAGGATTCACTCTTCTCGGAGACAACAACCCAGAAGAAGACATCTGGTATCCGACGAACTCAGACATCGTCGGTCGACCCGTGTTTCACATTCCCGCAGTCGGGCTGATCTTGACCTTCCTTCGGGCTCCGTTGGTATTGGCGAGCCTTGCCGCGGGAGCCACGGTCGCAATCGTGTTGGTGCCCAAATCCTCGGACGGTGGACCAGCGCAGGCGTCGACGCCCGAGTCCTCGGGCCGCCATGTTCGCCGACGCCGGATCTGGAGACTGAGACTGACCATCCGCCACGGGGCACACGTCGAAGGCTGATCGCGGACTCGGAGACCCTCAGGGCCAGATGAGGTCGACGCCACCTTTGGCAAGGAGGCCCTCGACATCGGCCTGGACCTCCCCTGAATCGATCTTCTGCGCGAGGTACTTGCCAGGGCACGAGGTGGCCGCGTAATCCCGGTGCCCGGCGATGGTCGACGTTGACACGCCGTAGTGCTCGGCGGCCCAGGCGAGCACTTTGACCAGGGAGTCGAGCTGGGCGGCAGTGGGATGCTCTACCTCGAAATTGCCCTCGACCACAACCAGGAAATGGCCGGTGGTGTCATAACTGGTCCCGGTGTCTCCCCGATAGGCAGGGTCTCGACCTTCGTACACCTTCCCGTCGACTCCGATCAGCACGTGGTAGGCGATGTCAGGCCACCCCTGGCCGGACATGTGCCAATCCTGCCAACCCCGGAACTGGGCCGGGCCGGTCGCACCCACTTGGTCACCCGCGTGATGGACGGTCAGCCTCGTAATGGTGTGGGGGACCATGCGATCTGGCTGGGGTTGGCGGGCTCCCCACTCTTCCCGGGAGACCACGGAGACGACTGGCACCGGGCGGGGCGGTGGGCGGTTGGCGGTGAGCCCGAGTGCCCTGGTCAGGAATGTGGCCATTTGGTCACGTGCTACCAACTGGTCCGGGCAGTAGTGGTCGTTTGCCGGCGGGTTGCACCCGAGGGTGACCCCGGCTGCAGCAATCCGATTGATCGCCCCCTCGAACAAGTGCCCGTTGTCGTCGTTGAACCAGTTTTTAGCCGTCGCCGGATATTCGAAAGCGCGCGTCAACATCGCCGCCATCTCACCGCGGGTCATCTCCCTGTCCGGACAGAACCGACTGTTCTCGGGCGGGTTGCACCCGAGGGTGATGTCGGCGGAGGCGACTGAGTTGATGGCGTTCTCGAAGACAGTGCCGGCGTCGTCTGAGAAGTGATCCTGTGGAGCAGAAGGCAGGTGAAGCGCTCGCGTGAGGAAGGCGGCCATCTGGCCACGGGTTACATGGTCGCTGGGGCAATAGCGGTTGTTGCTAGGAGGATTGCAACCGGTCGTGATGGCTTCGGCGGCGATGGCTTCGATGCCACCCTCATGGACATTCCCGTCATCGTCGATGAAAGTGCCCCCTGGGGGCAGCAGCGCCAGGGCGAGGGTCGCGGTGAGGGCGATCAGTCCTGCGTGCATCCCTTCTCCGATCGACGGACGATGAGGGTAACCATCGACACCAGCTCAGCGGGGTGTCGCGGACCCTTCACATCGGGGAAACACGTTTGAAACACGACCCTGAGAACGTTGTTGCGTGGATGTGGCTTTCATTCGTTGGCCTGGCGAAAAGGAGAAGCGAGCCTCGATGCTGGCCTCCCAACAACCTCACTTGCTCCTGGTCGAATCCGGGCCGCCGCCTGTCGACGTCACCCTCATCGAGGATTGGATCCGAATCCCCGCTCCGGCGGTCGATATAGAAGCCCGTCTCGAGTTGCTGCGCCGCAGGTCGATCCCGGCCCAGCCGTCCCGCCTCACGCCATTCCTCGGGGCCGACGGCATCCTGCGATTTGGTGACGACTGGGTGTCCCTATCGCCTCTCGAGGTCCGTCTGGTGTCGGCTCTGCTGGCACGACCCGATGCGGTCGTCACCCGTCAGGCCCTCATCGATTCGGGATGGCCGCAGGTCGGGGAGGGCCGGCCCAATCCGAGGCGCAATACTTTGGACGCCCACATGGTTCGTCTTCGCCAGCGACTTCCGGCAGTGGGTCTCACAGTGAGGACCATCAGATCCCGCGGATACATGCTGGAGCAGCTCGCCGCCAGCTTGTAAGAAAGCTGTCATCTGACTGATCCAGACTCGTAATACTGCGTTTCAAGACGATTAACAGCCCTTTCTTACGCTCGTTGACACCAGCTCAACCAGATAAGGGAGGACCTTCGATGAGACCGAAACGCCGGGTCAGGAAGTTGGCGACCCTCGCCAGCCTGATTGGCTTGATGGTTGTAAGCATGGCTGCACCGGCCATAGCCCAGGATGCCGACCCGGTGACCGCTATGGGTCAGCAGCTCAATCTGCTGTGGATCGTGATCGGGGCGGTTCTGGTCATCTTCATGCAGGCCGGGTTTGCCCTGGTGGAGACCGGGTTTTCCAGGGCCAAGCACGCAGCGCATGTGGTTTCGACCAACTTTGCCATCTTCGGGATTGGGTTCGTTGCCTACTTCCTGGTCGGTTATGCCTTCATGTTCGGTGGGTTCTCCTATGTGCTCCCCGGCTTCGACTTCGGGTACGACACCGCGCTGGGCGGCCCGCTGATCGGATCTGGCGACTGGACCTTCCTCTGGCAGGGCGGTTTCGCACTGCAGGGTGCGATCACACCAGCAGTGCTCGGGTTCTTCCTCTACATGGCAGCGTTTATGGACACCACCGCCACCATCCCCACCGGTTCGATGGCGGAGCGTTGGAAATGGAGGAGCTTTGTCGGCTGGGGTCTCTTCTGCGGGGCGATCTATTACCCGCTCTTCGGCGCCTGGACCTGGGGCGGCGGTTGGTTGAACAAACTGTGGAGCTCGATGGGCTGGGGTGTCGGTTACGCCGACTTCGCCGGGTCCGGCATAGTGCACGCCGTCGGCGGCGCGGCCGCCTTGGCCGGCGCACTCGTACTTGGACCCCGGATCGGCAAGTTCCGGGCCGACGGGAAGGCAAACACCCTGCCCGGCCACCACATCCCAATGGCGGCCTTGGGAACCTTCATCCTTCTCTTCGGATGGTTCGGGTTCAACGCCGCGTCCACCTTTGCTGCAACTGACGTCCAATTCGCCACGGTGGCCGCCAACACGGCGATCGCCGGCGCCTTCGGGGCGGTCATCTCGATGCTCTACTGCATGTATTTCAGAGGCAAGAAGCCCGATCCCGGGATGATGATGAACGGCATGTTGGCCGGGCTGGTGGCGATCACGGCTCCCTGTGCGTTCGTCACTCCAGGCTGGTCGGCAGTGATCGGGATCATCGCCGGTGTTCTAGTGGTCGAGGCGATTCTCTTCATCGAGAAGAGGGGTATTGATGACGTGGTCGGAGCCATTGCAGTCCATGGTGTCTGTGGCACCTTCGGGGTGCTCGCAGTCGGCATCTTCCCCGACGGCAGTTACGGTGCTGGTTGGAATGGTGCCGTCGACAGCGCTGGCGAGCCGGTGGAGATGCTCGGGCTGATCTACGGCGGCACCGGCCAGTTCCTGGCCCAGCTGGCCGGGGTGGTCGTGATCTGGACCGTGATGTTCGGGCTTGCCTACACCTTCTTCAAGATCCAGAACAGCTTGACCAAGGGTGGGATCAGGGTGCCCGAAGAGGAAGAGTTGTTGGGCGTCGACATACCGGAGATGGGTGTTCTCGCCTACCCAGAATTCACCGGCCGGGCGATCGAGGCCGACGAGGAACCAGCTTCCAGTTCGGTCTGACCGAGCTAAATGCGAAATGGGGGTCGGGACCACCTGGTGCCGACCCCCATTTGCTCGCGATCACGCGGGCCAGATCTTGCGCCCACCCCCAGCGGGCACCACCGAACCCACAGCCCTCATCTCCGTGGGCGACAGCTCGGGTCTGTGCCCCGATTCGGTGTTGGACTCGGCCTGACGGCGATTGCGGGCACCGGGGATCACGGTGGTCACCGCGGGATGGGCCATGGTGAAGCGAAGGGCAAACTGAGCCATGGAGTCTCCATCGGGCACCACTTCCCTGAGCCGGGCCACCGTCTCGAGGTCGGCCAGAAACTGCTCGTTCTCGGTGGGGTCCTCGATCCAATCCCGTCTGAAGTCGCCCTCCGGGAAAGTGTCGTTGGCCGAGAATTTGTCGGTGAGCAACCCCATGGCCAGCGGGCCACGCACGATCACACCGATCCCATTCTCGAGGCAGTAGGGAAGAACCTCGGTCTCCGGGATCCGGTTCAGAATCGAGTAGTCGATTTGGAGAGCGTCGCAGTCACCCTCCGCGTTGAACCGCTCAACATGGGCCAGCTCGCCCGTGCTCACACCCCAGGTCAGAGCCTTTCCTTCGTCCTTGAGACGTCGGAAGCCCTCGATGAACACGTCGGTGTTCGGCTCATCATTGTGGATGTGGCATTGGATCAGGTCGACATAGTCGGTGTCGAGACGCTGCAGCGACTGTTCGACACCCAACACCAGCTTTTCGACGGTGTCGTATTGAGAGCGGAACGCCGTGTGGTCGAATCCCACCCATCCAATCTTGGTGGCGACGACGAAGTTGTCTCGGCGTCCATGCATCGCTCGCCCGAGGAGCTCTTCGGAGCGCCCGCTTCCGTAGACGTCTGCGGTGTCGAAGAAGTTGACTCCACCGTCCAGCGCAGCCTCAATGGCTTCGAGGATGTCGGCATCGTTGCCGGGGCCCCAGTCTCCACCGGGTACCGGCCATAGCCCGATGCCGATCCTGGTGACCTCGATTCCGCTCCTCGCTCCGAGCGGGCGACGCTGCAATCCGTGGTGCCTAGCCATGAGTTTCACCCACTCTTGAACCGTACACCGCCGTTTTCGGCCTCAGGTTGTCCCGTGTTGGGACCGATCATTCAAGGATGGCCTGGTTTTCCGCGCTCGTGTTGGCGGTGTTGTTGGCGGTTCTGCCTCCGGGTGGGTCGTTTGTGGATGATGATGGGAATGTTCATGAGGGTGGGATCGAGGCGATCGCGGCGGCGGGGATCACCAAGGGTTGTAACCCTCCGGCCAATGAC
>DATDJH010000136.1:0-17885 GCA_036520635.1 Acidimicrobiia bacterium | reverse complement strand
GGGTGACACGACCACGACGATCGACAGCAGCAGCACCACGACCGGCGGGGGTGACACGACCACGACGATCGACAGCAGCAGCACCACGACCGGCGGGGGTGACACGACCACGACGATCAACGGCCTTGTCACAACGACACTGGACGACGATCAGGTCGGGGGTATCACTGTGACCACCTCCTCTGTGCCGTCGGATGGATCGAGCACTCTGCCATTTACGGGCATCAACCGGGGCCAACTGATCGCGTTGGGTGCGAGTGCACTGGCTCTCGGGCTCTGGCTCGTGATGGCCATCGGAGCTCGCAGCGAGGAGAACTGACCCGCCAATCTGACAGTCTCCGACTTGACTAGCGAAAACCCCGGTGGCTAGCGCTTCCGGGGTTTTCTCTGCCTCACATCGGTGAACCGATGTTGACTTGCCTCCCATCCCGGGCAGACTTGTGGCTAACGAACACGCTGAGTGGTCGCACCCACAAGGGGAAATAGGGAGGCTGTGAAACCAGGCCTGTAAAACGGTCACCTGGGTCTGGTGGAGCTAGTGGTGAGACCGACCTGTCCCAAATGATGAAGGGATAGGAAGATATGAAGGGGCTGGGGACGACTGAAGTCGTCTGGGGCGTCGCGTCTTGTACGCGCTCTAGGCGTGTATCACGTGTTGGAGGGCTGTCATGAGCCTCGGGTTCAAACCCCTCCGTCGCAAGTTCGAGCGTCTCCTCGCGACTCTCTCCGTGGTAGCCGTGCTGATGTCGATGATGGTGGTCTTCGCCCCAGCGGCGTTGGCCCATCACCCAGAGGTCACTGCAAATCAGACCTGTATTGATCGCGGTCTGTTCATTCACTACGACGCGATCAGTTGGAAGACTGACGGCGGTAGCGGCTCGGGTCATTCCGACATCCGAATCGAAGTGAGAGTCAACGGCGCCGGGAGCTGGACTCAGGTCGCCAATGGTGCATTCACAGCCGGCAACACCTACCGCTTCAGTGGGAACTTCCCCGGAAGCTCATATTTGGGGTCGAGCATCGAAGTGCGGGCGAGGGCTGTTGGCGCCTGGGACAACGGTATGGGTGGCGGCGAGACCTGGGTAACCAGCCCGATTCAGGTGAACCTCGTCTGTACCGAGAGCGTGACGGTCACACCAACCGTCCAAGCCTGTCGACTCAACCAGGGTGTGCCGCTCGGTGGAGTGTCCTTTGTCATCAGCCCTGCTTCGGGCGCAACGGTTGTTGTGACCGGGCCTGGTGGCCCGTACAACTTCTCGGGCGCCGGCGGAACACAAGCTCTGGCACCTGGGCAGTACAGCTGGACTGCCACCGCCGCGAACGGGTTCACATTCAGCGGACCATCGAGCGGAAACTTCACTGTCACTCCCTGCGGAGCCTCGACCGTGGTTGTCTCAGGTGACTGTGCGATCGGGCCCAATGGCGCTCCGCTGGGCCAGGTACAGGTCACGATTGACCCCACCTCTGGGGCGACTGTCGTCGTTACCGGGCCGGGTGGGCCGTACAACTTCTCCGGCGCCGGCGGGTCACAAGCCCTGGCTCCGGGTCAGTACTCCTGGACCGCTACCGCGGCGTCTGGGTTCTCGTTGACAGGTCAAAGCTCTGGTGGTTTCACCATCCAGCCCTGCACTGGCTCGGTCACTGTGGACAGCGGAGCCTGCAGCCTGATCGACGGACCGCTGGGCCCAGTTGAGGTGACTATCGACCCCGACGACGCGGCCACAGTCACCATCTATTCGGATGCAGCTATGACTGACGAGGTTGCTTCGTTCGACGATGAGGGTGGAACTGTCAACCTTTCGCCGGGGACCTATTACTGGTCGGCTGAGGCGGCGAGCGGCTTTGAGCTCGAGGGCGACACCCAGGGTCAATTCACCATCGAGCCGTGCGATGCCTCCACGGTGGTGGTATCTGGTGGCTGTTCCCTCAACCAGGCCGGGCAGCCGGTCGGGGTGGTGGAAGTCACGATCGATCCCGAGTCGGGAGCCACTGTGGTGGTCTCCGGACCAGGCGGTCCTTACACCTTCACCGGGTCGGGCGGATCACAGGAAGTGGCGCCCGGCAGTTACAGCTGGGATGCCACCGCCTCACCTGGTTTCGCATTGACCGGCGACGACACGGGTGAGTTCGACGTCAATCCGTGCGATGTCGCGGTTCTCGTCACCAATGGCGATTGCCAACTGATCGACGGCCCACTTGGCTCGGTCTCAGTGTTTATCGACACCGACTCCGGTGCAACGGTGACCGTCTACGACTCCGAAATGAATGTCGCCGCTTCGTTCGACGGAGTTGGTGGGACCAGCAATCTCGCTCCTGGGACCTACACCTGGGTGGCAGTCCCGGGTGACGGGTTCGAGTTCCCGGAAGGGGAGCAGACCTCTGGCGAGTTCACCATCGCGCCCTGCCCATCGACTGTGGCGGTGACGCCGGGAGCGTGCCAGGTCGGCAACGGCGGCCTGGGCTCGGTCCTGGCCGTGATTGACCCCGACTCAGGCGCGACCATCACGGTTCGTGACAGCGAGCTGAGCGTCGTGGCCACATTCAGTGGCTCCGGCGGATCGATGAGCCTGCCACCCGGGTCCTACACATGGACTGCCGATGCCCTTGACGGCTTCTCGGTAACCGGGGAAACGTCAGGCGCATTCACGATCGTGCCATGTGGTGCCTCAGTCCTCGTCACGCACGGTGATTGCGTCGAAGATGCACCAACTGCGTTCGGGTCGGTGACCGTGGGCATCGTTCCTGAGGCCGCCGCCACCGTAACGGTCCTCGACAGCAGCCACCTCGAGGTGGCGGTGTTCGGGGATGCCGGAGGTGAGCAGACTCTGCTGGCGGGTGACTACACGTGGAGCGCCGAGGCCACGGCTGGCTATGAGCTGACTGGTGCGACCTCCGGTGCCTTTGAAGTGGTGGCTTGTGATGACGAAGTCGAGGGCGAAGTGCTCCTTCCGTTCACCGGCATGGACACGTTGCAACTCCTTGGTGTCTCGATCCTGCTGTTGGGCCTGGGGATCTATTTGATCCACATCGCCCGGCGTGGGGAGGAAGGCTGATCGCCCCGGCCTTCTGAGATAGTGGATGGGCCTCGGGATTAACCTCCCGGGGCCCTTCCTCTTGATGAACTACACCGAAGCCCTCGTTTACCTCGATCGCCACATCGCCCTTGGGGTGAAGCCGGGCCTTGATCGCATGCGCGGCCTCCTCGAAGCCATGGGTCACCCCGAGCAGGGCTATCCCTTGATCCACGTCGCCGGGACCAACGGGAAGACATCGACATCGCGACTTGCCACCCTCCTTCTGGTCAGTCATGGACTGGCCACCGGCACCTACATCTCGCCACACCTGCAGAGGGTTGAGGAGAGGCTGGCTGTGAACGGGCGCTCCGCAACCGAGGAGGAGTTCGCACTGGCGGTGTCCGATGTCGAGGCCTTTGCGCTCGTTGGTGAGGCGCAGGGCGGCGACCCGAGCACCTATTTCGAGTTGATAACCGCCGCCGCATTTGCCTACTTCGCCAGCCTCCCCGTCGAGGCAGCCGTCCTCGAGGTAGGGCTCGGAGGCCGCCTCGACGCGACCAATGTCGTCGACGCTGAGGTCTGCGTCGTCACCAGCATCGGAATCGAGCACACCGAGTACCTCGGTCCCGATCTGGCCAGCATCGCGGGGGAGAAGGTGGCGATTGCCGGTCTCAATTCGATACTCATCACCGGGCCCTTGCCCGATCCGGCACTTGCGGTGGCAGAGAACCGGGCCCGGGAGTTGGGGATTCACCATCGCCACTACGGCAAGGATTTCTCGGTGCTTTCGGCAGATCGCGGAGTTGGGGGATGGCTGGTGACCGTCGATGGAGCAGAGGACACCTATGAGGACCTGTTCCTCCCGCTCCATGGGCGCCATCAGGTGATCAACCTGGCGAGTTCGATCGCGGCGGCAGAGGCCTTCTTGGGAAGGAAACTCGACGTAGAGGCTGTTCGTGACGCTACGGCCGCGGCAACTGTGCCCGGCAGGATGGAGACCTTGGGAACCGACCCTCTCTTGATGGTTGATGGGGCCCACAACACCGATGGTGTCGAGGTGCTCGTGGACTCACTGATCGAGGAGTACCCCTCGAAGCGGTGGCACGTGGTGTTCGGAGTGATGGGGGACAAGAACGTCGAGGCGATGGTGGAACGCCTCGCCGAGGTGGCGCTCGAGTTCATCGTCACCTCTCCCGAGGCGGAACGGGCCGTCGTTCCCGGCGAGTTGGCGAAAAGAGTCGCCGCCGTGACCGATCTCCCTGTGTTCGAGGCCAGCACCGTCCGCGGTGCGGTCGAGCAGGCGAAGGAGCGTGCCGGTGCCGACGGTTCGGTGTTGGTGGCAGGCTCGTTGTATTTGGTGGGTGAGGTGAGAGAACTGTTGGTTGGTGGTGCCTCGCCACGCGGCGAGAACCCCGCACTTCGCTCATACAATCCAACTCATGCCGAATGAGCACACCTTCATCATGGTCAAGCCCGACGGGGTTTCTCGTGGCCTCGTCGGTGAGATCGTGTCCCGGTTCGAGCGCAAGGGCCTGATCCTGGAGAAGATCCGCAAGCTCGAGATCGACGAGGCTCTTGCCCGTCGTCACTATGCCGAGCACATCGAAAAGGGGTTCTTCCCTGAGCTCTTGGAGTTCATCACCTCGGGGCCGGTAGTGGCGATGGAATGGTCGGGCGAGTCGGCGGTCAGTGTTGCCCGAACCGTCATGGGGACGACTGATCCGGCCAAGGCCGATCCGGGGACCATACGGGGCGACCTCGGCCTTCTGGTCACCCAGAACCTGGTCCACGGATCTGACAGCGCTGAAAGCGCCTTACGCGAGTTGGAGATCTTCTTCAGTTAGTGGCGGTTGCCACTGGCGACAGCCTGTTGATAACCGATAGGCTTGGTCGGCCAATGACACAGCAACTGGAGCCCACCTACACTTCCCCTACCCATCGCGGAGTCTGCAGGCATGGCTGAAACCCTTTTGTCTTTTGCTGGTCAGGATATGGCCATCGATCTCGGTACCGCCAACACGTTGGTGTACGTGAGAGGTCAGGGCATTGTCCTCAACGAGCCGTCGGTGGTCGCCATCAACACCCACAACGGCCGCGCCCTGGCGGTGGGGACGGAGGCGAAGCGGATGATTGGCCGCACTCCCGCCCACATCACCGCCATTCGGCCACTCCGCGACGGTGTTATCGCCGACTTCGACATCACCGAGAAGATGCTTCGTTACTTCATCCAGAAAGTTCATCGCCGCAAGTGGGCGCGGCCCCGAATCGTGGTCTGTGTCCCTTCGGGCATCACCCCCGTCGAGCGGCGAGCTGTCGAAGAGGCTGCCTATCACGCGGGTGCCCGACGCGCCTACACCATCGAGGAGCCAATGGCCGCAGCCATTGGATCGGGTCTCCCCATTGGCGAGCCCGCCGGCTCGATGGTCGTCGACATCGGTGGTGGCACCACCGAAGTCGCTGTCATCTCCCTGGGTGGGATCGTCGTCTCTCGCTCGATTCGCGTGGGTGGCGACGAGATGGACACCTCGATCATCGATTGGGTCAAGAAGGAATACAACGTCCTGATCGGCGAGCGAACCGCAGAGCAGCTCAAGCTCGCCGTGGGCTCGGCTTGGCCGTATGCCGACGAGCCTTCGGCTGAGGTGCGCGGCCGCGACCTGGTCACCGGGTTGCCCAAGACCATTCTTCTCTCGAGCCCGGAGATCCGCGAGGCCATCGAGGAACCGACTCAGGCCGTCGTGGACGCAGTGAAGTTCACGCTAGACAAGACCCCTCCCGAGCTGGCGGCCGACGTCGTAGAACGCGGGATCGTCATCACGGGTGGTGGGGCTCTCTTGGTTGGGCTTGATCATCGATTGGCCCATGAGACGGGGATGCCCATCGTCACGGCGGCCAAGCCGCTGCAGTCGGTGGTGATCGGCTCGGGGAAGTGCCTGGAGGAATTCGACACGTTGCAGAACGTTCTCGTCTCCTCGTCGCGGCCGTGAACGCCCTGACCCGTCTCCACCGATGCTGAGCCGAGAATCGTCCAACCGGCTTCTCCCCACCTTCATCACTCTTTTGGTGGTTGGTGTGCTCTTGATGACGATCGACGTCCGCCTCGAGGGCAAAGGCGTCGTGGGAGTCCTCCGCTCAGGCACTCAGTCCATAGTCGCCCCGCTTCAGGAGGCGGCGTCGTTGGTGGTCAACCCCGTGGCAGACATGTTCGACAGTCTCACCAACGTTGCCTCCCTGCGTGAGCAGAACATCTCGCTTCGCGCTGAGCTCGCCGAGGCGCAAGCAGAGTTGGTCGGGGTTCAGGATCGCCTTGCCCTGCTCGCGTTGTTGGAGCAGCTCTACGGGTTGGACACCGCCGACCCGAGCCTGGGTCAGACGGTTGCCAATGTGATCGGCAAGGTCGAGTCCGCGTTTGTGGTGGACAAGGGGACTAACGACGGCGTGGTGGTCGGACAACCGGTCATCGATACCAACGGCTACGTTGTCGGGACCGTGAGGACCGTCACCTCCGGATCGGCGACGATCGTTCCGATTACAACCGGGCGCAACGGCATCACCGTGCTGGTCAACGTTCAAGTCGGAACCCTGACACCACAGGTGAACACATCGGAGATGCGACTTCTGATCGGGGATGCCCGTGAGCCGGTCCTCGAGGGCGATCGGGTGGTGACATCCGCCGGCAGCATCTCCTATCCGGCCGGGCTCCCGGTCGGTGTCGTCCTTCATGACGCCGCGCCCGAGTCCCATTCATTGACGGCAAGTGTCGAGCCGTATGTCAACACCGACACCTTGCGAATCGTGGTCATCCTTGCCTGGCCACCGGACCCGGTGACCGCTGCCACCGACGACGCCGGCGATGTCGAGGAGACGACCACGACCACGACCGACGCCTCTACGACCACGACCTCGACGCTGGAGAATGAGGGCTGATGCGTGGGCGGTCGGCAGTCATCGTCGTGCTGCTGTTCGTCGTTGCAGTGGTGGTTCAGACGACGTTGTTCGCCCAGATCAACCTGGTCACTCCAGACCTGGTTCTCCTTCTCGTCATCATCCTGTGTCTGACCAAAATCCGCCCCGAGGCCATCCTTGCAATCGCCTTCACCTCGGGGTTGGTGGTGGATCTACTGGGCCCGTCGGCGCTTGGATTGCGCGCCGTCGTCTACACCACTGTTGCTTACATCGGAATTCGGACCAGGGACCGGGCGGACATCGGACGGGTGGCGGTTGCCCTATGGGCGGGTGTCCTCACACTGATCGGGGTCATCCTTCTGATGTTGATCGGAACCCTCTTCGGCCAGTCGAGCTTGCTTGGCGAAAACACACTTAGCCGCCTGATACTCGTACCGTTGGCCAACCTCGCTATCGCGGCAGCCGTCGCTCCACTGGTGGTGCGTCTCGTAGACCGGGACAAGACGGCGTTTAGATACCCATGAAGTTTGCACTCAGACTCACCACCCTCGGCATCGTCTTCACGGCGATGCTCGCGGTGATCGGCCTCCGACTCTGGTTCGTCCAGGTGGCGGAAGGGCCGCAGACGGCTCAAGCTGCCGAGGACCTGGCATGGCTCGACAAGACGTCATACGGCCCGCGTGGCGACATCGTCGACCGAAACGGGACCTTGCTTGCCACCAGTCGTTTGGTGCCGGCGGTGTACATCGATCGCACCTTCGTTCAACCTGACGACCAAAGCTCGCTGATCCAGACCCTCTCGTCGATAACCGGGTTCGATCCGATCGAGCTCGGGCGCATGTATGAGGCGGCTGGCATCAATGGGCGGTTCGAGGTGGTCACCGTGTCCAACGAGACCGCCTATGCGATCAATGAGAATCTCGATCACCTGCCGGGCGTGGAAATAGTGATGGTCCCGGAACGGGTCTACATCTCAGGCCCGACCCTCGCCCATGTCATCGGCCATCTCGGTTTGCCCGACGCCGCGGACAAAGAGGCGAGGCCTGATCTCGACCTGAGTCAACGAATTGGGAAACTCGGGGTGGAGAAGGTCTATGACCAGTACCTGCAGGGGGTCTCCGGGTTGGTCCAATACCAGGTGCAGCGAGGCGAAATCGTCGATCAGAAACCCACGGTCGAGCCCGGGCCTGGCGACTCGGTCGTGCTCAACATCGACTACGACCTTCAGGACCTCGTGGAGCTCGGCCTCGAAGAGGGTGTGAATCTCTCCAACTCGGTCAAGGATGAAGCACGGGCGAACGGCGACGACGTGTTCAGTGAGACCCAGCGAGCGGCTGCGGTCGTGCTCGACGCCAAGAACTTCGAAGTCCTGGCTCTCGCCTCCTACCCGGACTTCGACCCGAATCTGTTCGTCAGCGGAATCGATGCCAACACGTTTCAGGGGTTGAACGACAGCAACGCCTTCAACAACCTGGCGATCAGCGGCCTCTATCCGCCCTCGTCCACATTCAAGGCGATCACCTATACGGTGAAAATGGAGGAGAACCTTCCTCTCGACCCTGATCTGGAGGGAGTCGATGTCTCCAATCAGACCGTGCATTGTGACGGCAAGCTGGTCCTCTCCAAGTTGGAAGATGGTTCCCAGCCACCAAAGTTCGACTGGTACTACCCGCGAGACCTCGATTGGCTCGACATCCATGGCGCCTTCGAGCATTCCTGCAACATCTACTTCTGGTCGGTGGCGATGGGCACCTGGCAGAAGTACAAAGGCACGCCCCAAGAGAACATAATCCAGGATTGGGCCAAGTCCCTCGGCTACGGAGCGCCAACCGGAATCGACCTGACCGCCGAGGCCGACGGCACCGTTCCGACCCGTGAGTTGTTCGAGGAATGGGCTGCCTACCAACTGGAGAATCCGGACCAACCTCCGCTGCTGGAGCCGAACCGACTCGAGTTGGCCAGCCCCTGGCTCGGTGGTGACCTCGTCGACATGGCGATCGGCCAGGGCGCATTCACCTCGACACCGCTCCAGGTGGCGGTCTCTTATGCCGCCCTGGTCAACGGAGGGCGGATCATGGAGCCCCGCGTCGTCAACAGAGTCGTCGACGCCGATGGCAACACCGTGTTCACGCCCGAAGCCCGGCTTGTGCGAACTGTCGACATCGACCCTGACACCCGGGCCTCCTTGCTCACCGACCTCAATCGGGTGGTCACTGTCGGCACCGCTGCCACTGCTTTCTCGGATTTCGGGCCGGGGCTGGAGAACGTCGGTGGCAAGACCGGGACCGGGCAGACCTCGAAGAACCGCGACAACCACGCCTGGTTCGTGGGTGTGATGCCCGTCGACGACCCGAAGTACATCGTTGTGGTCCTGATTGATGAGGGCGGGTCTGGTGGCCGTATCGCAGCTCCCGTCGCCCGTCGCATCATGCAGTACCTGATGGGCAACGATCTGACCGACATCGTCGAAGGCGAGCAGGCCGACTGATGACAGTGCTCAACCGACTCAGGGACATCGCCGTCGATCGTCGCAACAACCGGTCGGACCAGGTCTTGTTCGGAACCATGCTGGCCTTGTCCGGGTTCGGCCTGCTCATGATCTACTCGGCCACCCGAAGCGCGGGATCGGTCTCAATGGAGCGGCAGATGATCTTCGTCGCTGCCGGGCTCACCATCTATCTGATCTCGTCCAACATCGACTATCGGGAGTACAAGGGAGTGATTCCCTGGATCTCGGTGGGTCTGCTGATCGCATTGACCGCGGTCTACCTCTTCGAACCGGTCAATGGTGCTCGGCGTTGGATACCGCTCGGTTTCTTCAAGCTGCAACCGGCGGAATTCGCCAAGGTGGCCGTGATCATCCTGCTGGCGGTCATCCTCTCCCCGCACAGCCGCGACGAGATCGGGCGTCGCAGCTTGCGTTGGACCCACATCTTCCAGGCACTGGCGGTGGTAGCTGTTCCCGCCGTCCTGATCTACTTCGAGCCGGATTTGGGCACCACCCTGGTCTTTGGGTTCATCCTCTTCGCGATGCTGTTCACCGCCGGCGCCACCTGGCGACAGCTGGTGGCATTGGCATCGGCAGCAGTGCTTGGAGGGTTGGTGATCTACCAACAGGGTTGGCTGGCCGAATATCAGCTCAACCGGATCCTGGTTCTGTTCAAACCCACGGAGGTCGATCCCCTGGGGATTGGCTACAACCTTGCGCAATCGAAGATGGCGGTTGGCTCAGGACAGCTGATTGGCAAGGGACTCTTCCAGGGGACTCAGACCAACTTCGAGTACGTTCCCGAGCAGGAGACCGACTTCATCTTCACCGCGGTGGGGGAGCAGCTCGGATTCATCGGCGCCATCCTGGTGATTGCCGCCTTCTCGGTGATCGTTTGGCGTCTGCTTGTGATCGCGGCCAACGCACGCGACAGGTTCGGTGCTCTGATCGCTGCAGGGATCGCGGCCATGGTGGTGTTCCACGTTTTCGTGAATGTGGGGATGACGATCGGGATCATGCCGGTGACCGGGATCCCGCTTCCCTTCCTGTCCTCTGGCGGCTCGTTCTACATGGCGATGACCCTGGCCCTGGGGATCGCCAACTCGATCTGGCTGTTGCGAACCCCGGTTCCGGGCGAGAACCAGCTGAGCTGAGCGTCTACTCTCGCCCTGGATGTACCGCAGGAGTCACGACGGATGGGTCGAGGTCATCTGCGGGCCGATGTTCTCCGGGAAAAGCGAAGAGCTGATTCGGCGCGTCACCCGATCCAAGATCGCCCGAATCCCGGTGCAAACTTTCAAGCCTCGACTCGATAATCGCTACGCCGACTCCGAGGTGGTCTCGCATTCCAGTCTCAAGGTGGACGCGATCCCCGTCGAGACCTCTGATCAGCTGCTGCGAGCCGTCGAAGATATCACTGAGGTCATCGGGATCGATGAAGGCCAATTCTTCGATCAGGGCTTGGTCGAGGTCGTCGAACAACTCGCCGCAGCGGGCAAACAGGTGATCATTGCCGGTCTCGACACCGACTTCCTGCGTCGCCCTTTCGAGCCGATCCCCACCCTTTGCCACCGGGCCGAATATGTCACCAAGATGCTTGCCGTCTGCCACAAATGTGGGGGACCTGGCATGTACACCCAGCGCATCGTCCACTCGGAGGATCTGGTCGTCCTTGGCGCCCAGGGGGCGTATGAGGCCCGGTGTCGGGTGTGTTACGACCCGACCGAACCTGAACAGCCAGAGCTCGGGCTGGTAGTGGGATAGGTCATCGGCACCTTTCCTGGTATCCTTCTTTGGTCCGCCAGACGTGACAGCCTTCCCCTTTCTCGGAGTGTCTCGTTGATGAACACCCTTGCGTACCTGCAGTCAGGTGCGACCCAAATCGATTTCCAAGACAACCGCCCCCAACCCGGGTGGATGTCTCGCCGCCGTCTGGCAGATGTTGTCGGCAACGGATTCCCCGCCAGGAATCGGGCTGAGTCTGTTGCCCTGTCCAAATTCCAGAGGAGTGAAACCCTATGGCTCTATTCCGTCGAAAGAGCCCGCAGATTGTCCGCAAGTCCTCCGTCGAGGGAACCGTCGAGGAGCGAAAGACCCTTCGGGTAAAAGGCGAGCGGGTCGAAGTGACCCGGGTCGAGGCACGACCGGCGCCATCCAAGGCGCGTAAAGACAAGAAGCGGCAGCCGTCGAAGTCTTCTCATGGCCGCAACGGCCTGAGCACCACCCGAACCCGTTCCAGTCGCCCGATGGACGACGAGGTGATCGTCCCCGTCGAAACCGCCCGCAAGCAGATGCTGGTCCGGGTGGCCCGAGGCCAGACTCAGATGGTCATCCTCGAAGGACCGGTTCTCGTCGAGCACTACGTGGCGCGCCAGGAGTCGAATTCAGTCGCCGGCAACATCTATCTGGCCAAGGTTCGCAACGTCCTCCCTGGCATGGAGGCGGCATTCCTCGACTTTGGTGCTCCCAAGAACGGCGTCCTCTATGCATCCGACGTCGCCTCGACCGGCAATGGGGGCGGGCGTAGCAATAAGCGGATCGAGAACGTTCTCAAGGAAGGCGACGAGGTCCTGGTGCAGGTGACCAAGGACGCCATGGGGGCCAAGGGCGCCCGTCTCACCGGAATCCCCTCACTTCCCGGGCGTTATCTGGTTCTCGTGCCCGAGTCCGACAGCGTCGGGATCAGCCGTCGTCTGCCGGACGAGGACAGGTCCCGTCTCCGGGAGGTCATCAACAAGGTGCGCCCAGTTGGATTCGGCGTGATCGTGCGCACCGCTGCGCTGCATGCCAGTGCCGAAGAATTGGCCGCCGACATCTCACGTCTTCTCAAGATCTGGAGCCAGATCCAGGAGGAGGCAGGAGACGGCCGTGCTCCAAGGATGGTCCACGAGGAGCCGGAGCTCCTGATCAAGGTCATTCGCGAGCACTTCACTGCGGACTTTCGCAAATTGATGATCGACGACCACGCCGCCTACGAGACTGTGGTCGGCTATCTGAGGTCAACTGCGCCCGACCTGGTGTCCAAGGTCCAGCTCTACGAGGACACGGTGCCCTTGTTCGAGAGGTATCACGTCGACGACCAGTTGAAGAAGGCCCTCGACCGCCGGGTGTATCTGCCCTCGGGCGGGCACCTTGTGATGGATCGCACCGAGGCTCTCACCGTCATCGACGTCAACACCGGCAAGTTCGTGGGCTCATCGACCCTCGAGGACACAGTTCTTCAGAACAACCTGGAGGCGGCGGAGGAAATCGGACGTCAGCTTCGGCTGCGTGACATCGGCGGGATCATCGTCATCGACTTCATCGACATGGAGTCGATCGAGAACCAGCAGAAGGTCCTACGCCGTTTGAAGGAGACTCTGGCCAAAGACAAGACCAGGACCCAGGTGTTCGAGGTTTCCCATCTCGGGCTCGTCGAGATGACCCGAAAGAATGTCTCAGCTGGCCTGCTCGAGCACTTCTCGTCGAAGTGTGAGGCATGTGCCGGCCGGGGAATCATCATCCACGAGCATGTGATCGCGTCCGAGGACATCGACGTCGAGGTCTCGGCGGTCGCTGACTATGAGTAGTCGGCGGACCTTGGTATTCGACACTTGGTGCCGGGACCAATCCCGCTGCCAAGTACCTAGTACCCGAAGCCACTGTTATCCTGAACCCGTAAACCCCTTTTTGGAAGGTCTTTAACCATGTACGCCATCATTCGCGCCGGAGGCAAACAGGCCAAGGTGCAATCAGGTGACGTGATTGACATCGAACGGGTCAAAGGCGACTCGGAGGAACTGAGTTTTTCCCCGTTGCTTGTGGTCGATGACAAGGGCACCGCGGTCTCCGACCGGTCGCTCTTGGCCAACGCCACCGTGACCGCGAAGGTTCTCGGCGAGAGCCAGGGCCCGAAGATCGACATCTACAAATACAAGAACAAGACCGGCTACAGCCGTCGGCAGGGCCATCGTCAGAAGTACACCCGGATCGAAATCACCGGGATCGAGCTCCCCGGAGCTGCCAAGCCGAAGGCAAAGGCAGCCACTCCCAAAACTGCTGCCGCACCAGCCACGGATATGCCCGAGGCCCCTTCGGTGGTCGAGGGCGCGGAGGCACCTGCAAAGTCCGCCGCTCCTAAGCCTGCAGCCAAAGCTGCCAAGCCTGCTGCTGCCAAAGCCGCCACCCCGAAGGCCGCCGCCAAGCCGGCCGCTGCCAAGGCGGGGACCTCCAAGCCGGCTGCGAAGAAGCCAGCCACGCCTAAGACCCCAAAGCCCCCAGCTTCCGAGGAGTAATCAAATGTCAAAGACCAAAGCAGGCGGCTCGTCCAAGAACGGTCGCGAGTCCCACGCCAAGCGTCTGGGGCCGAAGGTTTTCGACGGCCAAGCTGTCAGTGCAGGCGCCATCCTCGTCCGCCAGCGCGGAACGGGCATCCACCCGGGCGACAATGTCGGCCGGGGGAGCGATGACACGTTGTTCGCGCTGAGTGCCGGCACCGTCAAGTACGGGACCCGGGCCAACCGGCGTCTCGTAAACGTCCTCCCCGAATAGGTGTTCGTCGACCGGGTCCGGGTCGCCCTGCGGGCCGGTGACGGAGGAGCCGGAGTCGCTGCCTTCGTTAGGCGGAAAGGCCAGCCCAAGGGCAAGCCAAACGGGGGCAATGGGGGCAAAGGCGGGGATGTCATCCTCAGGGTTGATACTTCGCTGGCCACCCTCCTCCGATACCAGCGCAATCCGCATCACTCTGCCGAGAAGGGGACCCATGGCGAGGGGGACATGCGCCACGGCAAATCAGGAGAGGATCTGGTCCTATCAGTCCCCGCCGGCACGGTGGTTTTCGACGAAGACGGTGTCATGATCGCCGACCTCGTCGAACCCGGTCAGCAGGTCATAGCCCTCAGCGGAGGTCGTGGAGGCCGTGGCAACGCTGCTTTCGTCACCCCTGCCAAACGAGCCCCCGCCATCGCCGAGCAGGGTGAATTTGGTCGCGAGGAGTGGTTCACGCTCGAGGTGAAGCTCCTTGCCGACGCGGCCCTGATCGGATTCCCCAACGCAGGCAAGTCCACCTTCATCTCAAAGGTCTCGGCGGCCAAGCCCAAGATCGCGGACTACCCATTCACAACGCTCGAGCCCAACCTCGGCGTCGTCAGCATGGGCGATCGCGAGTTCGTTCTGGCAGATATCCCCGGCCTGATCGAAGGGGCTGCCGAAGGAAAGGGCCTTGGTCACGAGTTTCTGCGTCACATCGAGCGAGCCCGGGTCCTGGTGGTGCTCCTCGATCCGTCGCCAATTCAGGAGCACTCCCCGGAGCGCCAACTCGAGATCCTGAGCAGGGAGATCGCCAGCTATTCGGGTGACCTGGCAGCTAGGCCCCGGGTCAATCTGCTCAGCAAGTCCGATCTGGGTGATGTCTCTGAACTGGCTGGCCGGTTAGAGGCGATCCCGGTGTCGGCGATGACCGGGGACGGGCTCAGCGCAGCTCTTCACGCAATCGGTGACCTCATTGACGAGGCGGAGCGAGCCGCCCCGGAGCGCAAGGGGTTCGTGCTTCACAGACCACTGGGGCCCACTTTCGAGATTCTTCGAGAAGGTGGCGCCTGGCGGGTCCATGGAACAGCAGCCCAGAGGGCTGTCGGATTTGCCGACCTCACCATGCCCGAAGCCGCCGACATGGCCGCCCGCCGTCTCGCCCGCCTTGGTGTGGACGATGCATTGATCGCCGCGGGGGCGCTCCCTGGTGATGAGGTTCGAATCGGGGATTTGAGCTTCGAGTTCGTCCCCGATATCGGTGAGGAGGAATAATGGTGCCCGATGGATTTCGATAGCCCCCAGGCGGTCTCCGAAGCTCTGGTCTCGGTCGACTATCTCCCCAACGACCGGATCGCCCAGGTCGTATTCCTGGCTGCCCGACTCGACAAGCCGATTCTGGTCGAAGGGCCGGCAGGCGTCGGGAAGACCGAGTTGGCCAAGGCGCTGTCCAGGGTGACCGGCCGAGAGTTGATCCGGCTCCAGTGTTACGAGGGCCTTGACGAGGCGAAAGCCCTGTACGAGTGGAACTACAAGAAGCAGCTGCTCCGGATCCAGGCCGACACCGATCACGAGTGGGAGGAGATCGAACAGGACATCTTCTCCGAGGAGTTCCTGCTCACCCGACCCTTGCTGGCCGCCATCCGCTCCGCCGATCCGGTCGTCCTCCTCATCGACGAAGTCGACAGGGTCGAGGTCGAAACCGAAGCTCTCCTCCTCGAGATCTTGTCCGACTTCCAGGTGTCGATTCCGGAGTTGGGAACCATCGAAGCATCCACACAGCCGCTGGTGGTTCTCACCTCGAATAACACCAGGGAGCTCAGTGAGGCCCTGAAACGGCGTTGCCTCTTCCTTCACATCGACTACCCGGATCCCGCCCGGGAGCAGCAGATTCTCAACGCCCGTGTCCCCGGCCTCTCCGAGCACCTTGCCGCTCAGGTCGCCAATGTCGCTCGCTCGATCCGGAACCTGGACCTGAAGAAGGCGCCTTCGGTCTCAGAGACGATCGACTGGGCGCGGACTTTGCTTGCGTTGTCGATCGAGGAAGTCGACGGGGCGGTGCTCGGGGACACCCTCCATGTGCTCCTCAAGTACCAGTCGGATATCGAGAAGGCGGCCAAGGAGCTGGCCTCGACTCCTGGCGACTGAGAATGCTCGGCGTCATCACCGGCTTCATCGATGAGCTGAGAGAGGCCGGAGTTCCGGTGTCGATGGTCGAGGCCATCGACGCGATGCGAGCTGTCGAAGCAATCAATGTCGGCGACCGGGTCGCACTGCGAGAGACACTCCGAGCGACGATGGTGAAGAACCTCAGACACGAGCGAGCATTCGACACCGCGTTCGAGGTGTATTTCTCGACGATCCCCGTTCCATCCGACGTATCGCCGCTGCCTGAGCAGGGGAAGGACCTTCCCCGGAGTGAATCAGAGGATCGTCCCCAGTCCCAGCCTTTTGACCTCGACGCGCTTCTCGAGCGGTTGTTCCAGGCGCTCGCCGACATGGACGGGGCGGCCTTGCGCCAGGGTGCGCAAACCGCCGTGGATCAACTGGCGGGAATGGAGCCGGGACGGCCGGTGGGCGGGACCTATTACCTATATCGGACTTTGCGCCGCCTCGACCTTGCAGGACTTGAGGAGCGGCTTCTGCAGGCGTTGATCGGTGACAGTGAGATGAGCGAGTTCGATCAGCGTCTTCTCCGCGAAGAGGTCCAGTCGCGCATCGAGGAATTGCGAGAGGAGATCCAGGAGGAGATCCGAAGGAGGCTGGTTGCCGACCGGGGACGGGACGCTGTGGCCCGCACGCTGCGACGACCGCTCATCGAGGATGTGGACCTGATGCATGCCACAGCCGGTGACCTCAAGGAGATGGATGCCGCGATCGGGCCGCTGACTCGCAAGCTGGCCGCCCGACTGGCCCGGCGCCGCAGAAAGCGCACTGGCAGGCTCGACTTTCGTCGCACTGTCCGGCGCTCCCTGGCAACGGGAGGGGTTCCGGCCGATCCTCAATTCCGGCATCCCCGTCCGCACCGTCCTGAGGTCTGGCTGCTTTGTGACGTGAGTGGGTCGATGGCGACATTCTCCAGATTCACCCTTCAGTTCACCCACGCCATGGCCACCCATTTCTCGAAGCTGCGCTCGTTCGCGTTTGTCGACACCGTTGATGAGGTCACCGACTTCTTCGGCCCGGGTGTCGACTTCGGGTCGGCGTTGGAAAGGGTTGCAACCGAGGCCGAGGTCGTTTGGCTCGACGGGCACTCTGATTACGGGAACTCGCTCGAGAACTTCGTGAAGAGATACGGGCCTCAGTTGACGCCGAGGACGACCGTGATCATCACCGGGGATGCCCGCAATAACTACCGGCCGCCCCGTGATCAGGTCCTGGCCGAGGTGACGAGGATGGCGAGGGCCGTGGTATGGCTCAACCCCGAGCCCAGCACCTACTGGGACACCGGAGACTCGATGATGTCCCATTACGCCCGGCACTGCAGCTCGGTGCATGAGGTGCGGACCTTGCGCCAATTGGAGCAGTTTGTCGAGGAGCTGACGCTGCCCACGGGTCGCTCACTTCAGAATGTCCTCTAAACCGGCGGCGGCTAACTGCCGATGAAAGGGGATACGCCCTCTGTGGGGCAATTACCAGAGGTAAAGAAATGGGCTCGCGGATACTCGTTGTGGAGGACTCAGCCGTCATTCGGCGTCTGATAGAAGTTTGCCTTCGCGCTGCCGACCTCGAAATCATCACCCGTGATGACGGTAAAACCGGTCTTTCAGCGGTAGGCACCGAATCCCCTGACCTCGTGGTGCTCGACATCGGGCTCCCCGGGATGGACGGGTGGGAAGTGCTCGATCGCATTCGTCGGGATGAGACGACCAAGAACATCCCTGTGGTGGTCCTGACTGCCCATGCCGAGGAAGAGTCGAGGCGGCGTGCGAACGAAGGTGGTGCCGACGCATTCGTCACCAAGCCCTTCC
>DATDJH010000135.1:0-4655 GCA_036520635.1 Acidimicrobiia bacterium | reverse complement strand
CGACCACGCCGGTGGCCGGGACTCCGAGATCGGTTTGCAGCGCCTTGAGTGCGTCCTCGACCTCTCGGGACCAGATCCCGTCAACGACTCCGTCGTAATAGCCGGTGCTGATCAGGATTCCCTGAAGGGCACCAATCTCGGCCGACTGACGCTGCCCCAGAGCCGCAGCCAGCGCTGCCTGCGTTGCCGGGTCGACGAGTCCAGTCACGGGAAGCCCGGCATCCTTCTGCAGTTGTTCTACAGCGGCGATCGTCTGCGGCCCGTAGATCCCGTCGATGTCGCCCTCGTACAGGCCTGCTGCCTGGAGGTCGGTTTGGAGAGCTGTGACGTAGTCGGAGACCCATTGTGAGGCCTGGGCCTCGTCTTCGATGCAGCCGGCATCGGCGAAGAGGCGAACCCATGCCACCTCGAGGCCATAGGCGGCGGATGTGAAGTTGACACCCGCCTCGACCACCGTGGTGTTGTCGGCAATGTCGCTGGCGGCGGCGAAGGCAGCTTCGGCGTCCTTGACCGCATCGATCGATTCGGGCTGGATGATCTCGACCGTGAGACCGGGCGTGGTGTCAGCCGTGACGGCCTCCTGGAAGGTGGCCGCCGACTCCTCGACTGCCTCGCGGCCGGGTGCCAGTTCATCTGCGGCATTCTTGACATCACCGACTGTGAGGTCGACATCCTCGAACAGGCCGCCGTAGCTACCGATTGCGGACACGTATTGCTCGACGTCCGAGCAGAACTGCGCCTGGGCGGCGGCAACATCGAGCGGTTCTTCCTCGGTGCATCCCGAGATCGTCAGTCCGAGGAGGACGGTCAGAGCGATAGTCGCGAATCTTGATCTCATGACAGTTCCTTCACTTTGACTCGGAGAGTGGCCGTGGACGTTTCAAGCCAAGCTAATTCGACGTCACCGCTATCTGAGTAATCCGGGTTCCTATGCGGCACGAGCCCCTCCGCCAACCGTGTATCTTTTGGGCCTCGCACCATTAGAGGAGACAAGCGTGCCATTGATGGACTTGTTCTGGACCATGCTCTGGTTGTTCCTGTTCTTTGCCTGGATCTGGTTGTTGATCACGGTGTTCTCCGACATCTTCCGCAGTGAGGATCTCGGCGGCTGGGGCAAGGCGCTGTGGATCATGTTCACTGTGTTTCTGCCCTACCTAGGCGTCCTCGTATACCTCATCGCTCGTGGCGGCTCGATGCAACAGAGGTCCCTTGCCGAGGCGGCTGCTCGTGAAGAGATGACCCGGGCCTATGTCCAGCAGGTCGCGAGGAGCGGCTCCACGGCCGAAGAGCTCACCCAGCTTGCCAACCTGCGGGACACCGGGGTCATCACCGCCGAGGAGTTCAACCAGCAAAAGGCCAAGCTTCTGCTTTGAGCGGACTCGCCGATCGCGTTGACCAGGACCGCCTGCTTCGCACTTTCCTCGAACTGGTGGCCATTGACAGCCCCACG
The DNA here is from genome assembly GCA_036520635.1 of Acidimicrobiia bacterium. Taxonomy (GTDB): domain Bacteria; phylum Actinomycetota; class Acidimicrobiia; order Spongiisociales; family ZC4RG35; genus JALYNX01. The sequence continues at coordinate 3,205 of DATDJH010000135.1, read as the reverse complement.
GGCCACGAGGAAGCCATCGGTCGAGAACTGACCTCTCGCTTCGAAAAGCTGGGTTGCTCCGTGACTCAGGACCATGTAGGGAATCTCGTCGCGGTCCTGCCCGGCGATCGTCCCGACACGATCATGATCTCGACCCACATGGACACCGCGGGAACCGATATCGGAATCATTCCGATAATCGAGGACGGGGTTATCAGGACTGATGGCTCGACCATCCTCGGGGCCGATGACAAGTCGGGTATTGCGGGTTGCCTCGAGGTCTTGACGCTGCTCCGGGAGGATCCCACCGCTTCACACCCCACTGTCGAGTTCGTGATCAGCGTTGGCGAGGAAAGCGGTCTCGTTGGCTCCCGTCAGATGGACGTCAGCCAACTCAATGCCACCCACGGGTTTGTGTTCGACACCGCGGGGGCGATCAGCGCGATCACCTACTGGGCACCCACCTCCGTCTACATAACGGTGAAGGTCCACGGCAAGAAGGTGCATGCCGGCGTTGAGCCCGAGAAGGGCATCAATGCGGTCAAAGTCGCCGCCGAGGCGATCGCAGCCATGCCGCTCGGCCGCATCGACGAGGAGACCGTTGCCAATATCGGGACCATTACCGGTGGGGAAGCGCGAAACATTGTCCCCGGTGAAGTGGTCCTAGAGGGGATGGCCCGCAGTCACGATCAGTCGAAACTCGATGAACAGTTAGATGCGATGCGAACCGCTCTCGAAGACGCCGCCGCCCGGCATGGAGCGACCGTTGATTTCGAGGCCGAGGAGATCTACCGCACCTATCGCATCGAGGAATCGGAAACGCCATACCGGGAGGCCGCCCGGGCCATCCGTTCGCTCGGGCTGGAGGTGGTTCCACGAAAGAGCGGCGGAGGGACCGATGGCAACTTCTTCAATGCCAAAGGCATACCCTGTGTCGCCATGGCTACCGGGATGGTCGATGAGCATGCCACGACCGAGCACATCGCCATTGAAGATATGGTCACCGCGTGCAAGATCCTGGTGACGATCGCCACTCAGGACCCGGAGTGAAGGAGGGAGCGGCACCATGACCTATCTCAGGCAACAGAAGTGGGCGTTCGCGCTCACCGCGCTCGCTCTCATCCTTACCGCGTGTGGGAATGCCCAGGAGAGGGACCTCTGTCGCGAATACGAGGATCTTCAACAGGCGGTCACGCAGGTCGACGAACTGGATCCGGAAACGGCCACTGCTGCCGATGCGCTGGCGATAGTTGAGAATGTCATGCTTCAACTCGATCAGTTCCAGGCAGTCTCGGACGGTCTTTACGACCAGGCAGTCTCGAATCTGAATCTCGCCCTGGAGGATCTGAGAGTGGTGGTTTTCGATCTCGGTGATGAAGGCCTCGTGGTGGCGAGGCCGCTGATGGAGGACTCGTTGACCAACACGGCTGCGGCATATGACGCCTTGAAGCAGCGACTCGACGTCGTCTGCGGCACGGACTGATTCCAAAGGAGACAAATGGACATCACTTTCATCCTCGAAGGCTTGGTGGTCCTAGGCGCCATCGTCATGGGCACCCGGGCCGGTGGCGTCGGGATCGGCCTCTGGGGCGGTCTCGGTGTCGCCATCCTGGTGTTCGTCTTCCAGGAGCCACCGGGGGAGCCGCCGATCTCGGCGCTGCTGATCATCCTGGCGGTAGTCACCGCGGCTTCGATGATGCAGGTGGCAGGCGGGGTCGATTGGATGGTCAAAGTGGCTGCAGGTGTGATCCAAGCTCACCCCAAGCAGATCACCGTCATCGCGCCTCTCACCGCCTTCGCCTTCACGGTCGGGGCGGGAACCAGCAACATCATGTATCCGCTGCTCCCGGTCATCTACGACGTGTCCTACCAGAACAACATCAGGCCATCGCGACCGCTGACTGTTGCAGTGGTGCAGTCCGGGATGTCGCTGGCGGCGTCACCGGTCTCCGCGGCGATGGCGGCGATGTTGACTCTCACCGCGGTCGCCCCCTACAACTTCGACCTGGCGCAGATCCTTTCCATCACGATCCCGGCTGGCATCATCGGCATCATCGTCACCGCTCTGTTCGTGGGGCGGATGGGCCTCGACATCGATGACGACCCAGAGATCCAGGCCAAGATCGCTTCAGGTGAACTGCCCAAGCCCGGAGCGTCCGGCACCAAGATCGAGTTGACGGCAACCAAGGAAGGCCGGAACGCCGGGATCATCTTCCTGCTCGGCGTGGTCGCCATCGTCATCTTCGGTCTGTTCCCCGATCTGCGGCCTTCATTTGGTGCCGAAGGTGAGGCGGTCCCAATCGACATGACGACCACCATCGAACTGGTCATGTTCAGCGTCGGCGTCCTGATCATGTTGGTTGCACGCCCCGACGTGTCACAAGTGCCCGAGGCCTCGGTGTTCAAGGCGGGAATGGTCTCGGCGATTGCTCTGTTCGGAATCGCCTGGCTCACGGCCACCTTCATCGCGGCGCATGAGGAGTTCATCGTCACCACGATCGGCGGCTGGGTCAACAATGCGACTTGGATCTTCGCCCTCGCCATCTTCCTGGTTGCGGCTTTGACAACCAGCCAGTCGACCGCGACCCGGACCATCGTCCCAATCGGTCTTGCCGCCGGGTTGGCCCCCGGCTTGGTGACCGGTATGTGGGGTGGTGCGCTTGGCGGCGTGTACACCCTCCCCGCCAACGGCACCCAAATCGCGGCAGCCAACTTCGACCTGACGGGGTCGACCAAATTGGGGACCAAGCTGTTGGACCACAGCTTCTTCGTCCCGATGCTCATCATGACCGTTGTCTCGGTCGTGGTTGGTGCCCTGATTGGCGTGATCTTCTACTAAACGAGAGAGACTGATGACAACGTCTGAGAACGTAACGGCTCCCCGGATGAGCGTCCGGGGAGCTGCGTCCCTCGGGATCGGCGCCATGGTCGGAGCCGGCATCTTCGCCCTGCTCGGGGAGGCCGGTGCGGTCGCCGGCAATGCGACGTGGCTGTCCTTCTTGCTGGGAGGCCTGGTGGCGACGCTGCTCGGATACGTCGTTGCCAAGCTTGGGGCCCGCTACCCGTCAAAGGGAGGATTGGTGACGTTCCTCATGGAGGGTTACGGCCCCGGTCACCTGGCAGGGGTCTTCTCATGGCTCCTCTACTTCGCCGCCATCATCATCACCGCCATGGTCGCCGTGTCCTTCGGGAGCTACGCGGTCGCCCTGTTCATCGGCGAAGGTGC
>DATDJH010000134.1:0-7485 GCA_036520635.1 Acidimicrobiia bacterium | reverse complement strand
GTAGCCGCTGCAACCGCCACCGACGACCCTCACCAACTATCACGTGCCGAGAACATCCTCGGCGTCATCTCGTCGGACCCTGACCAGGCGATGGGCCACCTCGAAGAGGCGATGAGGCTGGCCGGGGAGGACGACCTGCTTAGCATGGCGGCACTCAACAATCGGGCGTTGCTCCACACCGCAGCCGGGGAGGACCAGCCGGCTGTGGAGCTGATCGAGGAGGCGATTCAGATAGCAGCTCGAACCGGAAACCGACACCGCGAGGCTGCTCTGTTCAACCACCTCGCCGACCTACACCACAGGGCGGGTCGGGAAGACGAGGCGGAGCAGCAGTTGATGCGGGCCGTGTCTCTGTTTGCAGATGTCAACGCAGGAGGGCAGGAGCCCGAGGTCTGGCTGCTCCGTCAGTGGTGACGCCGTAACGTCTTCGTAACTTCTCACTCGCAGAATCCGATCAACGCTGACTTCGACGACAGGCAGGTAAACGAAACGAGAAGCGACCGCCACGGCAATCACGCTCTCTGGCTGCTGATTCCCGCCTGGGCGCTGGTGGTCGGGGTCTCGGTCTACTTCACCCTGCGTTTGGGCATATCGGTGTTCACCGTCGCCGACGCCGGGTGGGCCATCCTGCAGTGTGCGATGATCTCCACCGGGGTGGTCATTCTCGCCAATCGTCCTGGCAACGCGGTAGGCCGATTGATCCTTGCCTCCGGCCTCGTCTTTGCCGCCAGCTGGCTTCTATTCATCCCAACGGTGATCCTTCTGGAGAACGGTGAGGTCGCCAAGGCCGGCCTGGTCGAGGCTGTGTCGAATGCGGCAGGGAGCCTTTGGATGCCATTTCTGCTTGCGGCCTTCATCTACTTCCCCGACGGGATGCTTCCCTCACCGCGGTGGCGCTGGGTTCGCCTCCTTCTCTGGTTGACCGGCGTCCTTGCGGTCGCCGCTCCTCTGACCAACGGCGGTTGGGGTGGCGAGGAGACAACCGCGTTTACCCCGAATCCTTTGCGGGAGTTTCTGCATCCGCTGGGGGAGATCACAGCCGGTGCCTTTGGGGTTGCTCTCGTTCTCACTGTATCGACCGCCTGTGTCGCGATCATCGTCCGCTTCCGACGCTCCGTGGGCATTACCCGCCAACAGATGAAATGGCTCGCCTATGCAGCGCTTCTCCAGATCATCTGGTTTCCGCTCGAGCTCGCGATCTCCCGTAGCGTCGCCTCCACCGGAGTCGTCGGCGCGATCGGGGCTCTAGTTATCACATTGGCGCTGGCGGCGATTGCCATTGCGGTCCTGAGGTACCGCTTGTACGAGGTCGACCGGATCATCTCCCGAACTGTCTCCTACACACTGGTCATCGTCCTGGTAGCTGCGGTCTTCGCGGGCAGCGTCACCCTTCTCAGTTCCCTGCTGCCGACGGACTCATCGCTCGCGGTCGCCGCCTCGACCCTCGCCGTATTCGCTTTGTTCAACCCCCTGCGAAAGAGGATCCAGGATTCGGTCGATCACAGATTCAACCGAAGCCGGTATCAGAGACAGCAGGTGGTGGACCGATTCACCGTCGAACTCAGGGACCAGACCGACTTCGACCAATTGACAGCCGGATTGGGCGCTGTGGTCGAGAGCACCCTGCACCCGATGTCGCTCGGGATCTGGATCTCTGAGCGCGGTTGAGGCGTTCGACCCGTCGGTTCTCTAAAGAAACTGGCCCGATTTGCCGAAATAGGGCCTATGACCGCATCAACAGCCGAGTTCTTCACCGATTGGACTGCCCATCCGGTCGGAAAGGTGACCAGGGCACTGATAGCCGTAGTCGGCGTGATCGTGGCCACCCTGGTCATGCTCCTGGCGACTCTCGGAGCCCAAAACGCCTGGATTCTCATCTTGGTCGGTGTCGCGCTCGCCGCGACATCGATTCGTGCTGCGATGGAGCCGACCGCTATCAGACTGACCACGCTCGCCGTGACGCTGATGGCGATCCCCATCGTCAGCCAAGTTCTCTAAGCCCCCGCGAAGGGTCTCAACGACCCGACGCTGACCCACACGGCCACCGGCTAACGGTGGCCGTGTCTTGCGTCTGATGGAGGGTCGCCCTGGGCCCCGCATGGGGGAGATCCCCCATAGGCGATCTGAGCTGCCACCGCGATCATCACGTTCGGGGACTTCAGGGAAACCACGTCCCTTGAAGCGACAATGGGGAACCCCATGGGGGGACCGCCTCGGCAGTCCCCCCATGGTTCAACCCCACCTTGCTCCCATGGTCATCAACGCAATCAAAATGGATCCCAGGGACGCCGAAGGGGTAGCTTCGGCCACCATGACCTCGAGATTCAGTCATCGCGGGAGCCCGGAGCTCGAGGCCACGCTCCGCCGGATGGTGGTCATCTTCCGATTCCTCGGATTGGTGTGGATGGCGATCCTGGTGGTGATCACCCTGGCCGTCGATCCGCCACCGAAACTCTGGATCGTCTACGCATCCGTCGGCCTGGCCGTGATCTGGACCTTGCTCACCTGGTACATGTCCCGAGCCCACCCCAAGGCCATGAGCTCGATCGGATGGTTCGCCCTCGATTCGCTGGCGATGCTCGCCATTGGTGCTGCCTCGGTGGCGTCGGGCGCCGAGGAACTTTTCCATGGCGGCCTTCCCCTCTCATTGGTATTCACCGGGGCACTGGTAGGAGGTTTGCCAGGCTCCCTGGTAGCCGCTTTGTTACTCGGCGTGGAGCAGTTCCTGGTCCACATCATTGCCGACCTTGGAGCGGTCAGGGCGGCCGGGAGCGTCATCTTCTTCGTCGTGGGGGCGATCGTTGGATGGACGTTCGACAAGCTGCGCGACTACGACATCGCAAGGCAGGAAGCCCAGGCACGTCTTGCCGAGGAACAGGCTGTGGTGTTGCTTCACGAACAGAGAGCCGCCCTGGCCGACCGCCTCCATGATTCCGTCCTGCAGACATTGCACGCGATACGAATGGGAGCCGACGACCCCGCGCAGTCCCGTTATCTCGCCAGACGTCAGGAACGCGAGCTCCGCCGCAACATCGAAGAGTGGCGCTCAGACTTTCCCAACAGCTTCCGCGCCTCTCTCCTTGCGGTGCGGGACGAGATCGAAGACACCCATCGTGTCGAGATCGAGGCGGTGATCCGTGACGATGCTCAGCTCAACGCCAGTCTCAACGCCGCGGTTGAGGCGGCACGCGAGGCCCTGGCTAACGCAGCCAAGCACTCCGGATCGCCCAACATCGCCCTCTACGCCGAGTTCAGCAACGGCGACGCCCACATCCATGTCCGGGACCGGGGCACCGGATTCACCGACGAGGGAGCACGGATGCGGGTTCACGAGCGGCTCGCCAAACGAGTCGAAGCCGTCGGCGGAGTAGTGGAGATCGACTCCGGGCAAGAGTCAGGCACCGAAATCAAGATCACCGTTGAGGTCAAGGCGTGACGGACAGGCTTCGAATCCTTCTCGTCGACGATCATGATGTCGTTCGGGCCGGGATGCGGGCAATCCTCGATCACTCCTTTGAGATCGTGGGAGAGGCGGACAACGTCGATAGTGCGATCGAGTTGACCCGGGAGCGAAATCCGCAGTTGGTGGTGCTCGACGTGAAGCTGCCAGGGGGCGGGGGCGCCTCGGTCATCGACGCCATCCGGCCTCAGCAACCCGATATTCGATTCATGGCACTGACCGTCTCGACCTCGCGCGAGGACGTGGCCCGGCTGATGGAGGCCGGAGTCGACGGCTACATCACCAAGACCACCCTGGGGACCGACCTCCCCGACCTCATCCACCAGACCTATGAGGGAGCCCGACCGGTCTCTCCTGATGTTGCCGGTTACCTGCTCGACATCGACGAGGACATCGTTGCCGAATCGTCGATCTCGCGACTCACTCCGAGGGAGCGCGAAGTGGTCAACCTGATCGCCAGGGGTTACACCTACCGGGAGACCGCTTCACGGATGGGGATCAGGGTCAAGACCCTGGAGAACCACATGGCTCACATCTTCGACAAGCTGAGTGTCGCCAGCCGCCACGAGCTCACCGCACTGGCCTACGAAGAGGGCTACCTCCGGCCAGATGATGAGAGATGACCTAAAACTGCAGCGCAGCGGACGCCCAGTGCAGCCCGGCGCCGAATGCAGTCAGCACCACCAGGTCGCCTTCCTTGATCCGCCCGGTCTCGACCGCCTCCCACAGCGCAAACGGCACGGTCGCCGAGCCGGTGTTCCCGTACTCCTGGATGTTGATATAGACCTGTTCCTCGCTCAGCCCCAACCTGCGCCCGACGGCGTCGATGATCCTCAGATTGGCCTGATGGGGGATCACCAGGTCGACATCGTCGGTGGTCTTGTCGATCCGGGCCAGAAGATCATCTACCGATGCGCTCATCCGTTTCACCGCCTCCGTGAACACCTTCGGGCCGTCCATGACCAGCCGCTTGTGGTCACCGGCAGCGAGGCTGGCTTCGTTGAACGGATTCCTGGTGCCGCCAGTGGCGAGGGTGAGGATTTCGGCTTGGGAGCCGTCGGTCCCTGAAACCACCTCGAGCAGCCTGGCACGGCCTCCCTCGGGACCGAGTACCACAGCCCCTGCGGCGTCGCCAAAGAGGACTGAAACGGCCCGGTCGGACCAGTCGAGGAGCCTGGTGATGAGCTCGACGCCGACCACCAGGATGTTCCGCGGGGAAAATGAGATGCGGGCCCGGGCGATGTCCAGCGCTTGGACGAAACCCGCGCAGCCGCTCCCACCGAGGTCGTAAGCCGGTATGTGGTCGCAGCCGAGGCGATGTTGGAGAAGGGCGGCTGTGTCCGGCGTGTAGAGCTCCGGAGTGTCCGTGGCGATGATGATCTCGCCAATGTCGGCAGGGATCAGCCCGGCATCCTTGATGGCGACCTCGGCAGCATTGGCGGCCAAGGTGAGGGTGGTCTCATCCTCGGCGGCAACCCGGCGACGCTTGATGCCGGTCCGCTGGGTGATCCATTCGTCGGTCGTGTCGACCAGGACGGCCCAATCGTCATTGGTCATGACTCGTTCGGGCACATATCCCCCGAAACCCAAGAACGCTGCCATCGCGATTCAGGTTAGGGCCGTTCGCAGAGCACCCGACAATGGCCTAGATTTCGCAGCAGGTTTCGGACAGGCAGGGAAGAACGAAATGGGATGGACTCGCGAACAACCACCTTGTGAGCACCTGGGCCTGATTCAGGAGGTCGAACCGGGCGGCTCCGGCTGTGGCGAGTGCCTCGCGATCGGGGACACCTGGGTCCACCTGCGCCTCTGTCTCAGCTGCGGGAATGTCGGCTGCTGCGATCAGTCGAAGAACACACATGCCCGCAAGCACGCCGCTGCCTCCGAGCATCCAATCGTTCGCTCGTTCGAGGTCGGCGAGGAATGGCGTTGGTGCTTCCCCGACTCTCGATTCGTCTGACATGCCAAAGCCTGTGATCTTGACCGTCGACGATGACCCTGAGGTGCTGCGCGCGGTCCAGCGTGACCTTCGAAAGCACTACAGCGAGGAGTTCCGGGTGGTCGCGGCCAACTCCGGCACCGAGGCCCTGGAAACCCTCAAGGAGCTGAGCCTCAGAAACGAAGCGGTCGCCCTTCTCTTGGTTGACCAGAGGATGCCCGACATGTCGGGAGTCCAATTCCTCGCTCAGACCTTGGAGCGCCTGCCCGACGCCAAGAAGGCACTGCTCACGGCGTATGCCGACACCGAGGCTGCCATCGCGGCCATCAACGAGGTGTCCCTCGACCATTACATCATGAAGCCCTGGGATCCCCCCGAGGAAAAGCTCTATCCGATCCTCGACGACCTCCTGGAGGACTGGTGGGATCACTTCACCCCACGTTTCGAGGGCATCAGCGTGATCGGGAATCGATGGGGTCGGGCAACCCACGATGTCAGAGCGTTCCTCGCACGCAACCAGGTCCCCTACCGCTCGCTCGACCTCGGGACTGACAACGAAGCAGAGGCCGTGCTCGCCGACATCGGGGGTGATCAGACGCTGCTTCCGGTGGTGGTGATGCCCGACGGGGCGGTGCTGGTGCAGCCGACCACGGCCGATGTCGCCAACCACATCGGTCTCAAGACCCAGCCCACCGAGCAGTCGTACGACCTCGTGATCGTGGGAGCCGGGCCTGCGGGCCTCGCCGCTGCCGTGTACGGGGCATCGGAGGGCCTGGCAACCCTTCTCGTCGAAAGTGAGGCTCCGGGGGGCCAGGCTGGCCAGAGCGCCCGAATCGAGAACTATCTCGGGTTTCCCAAGGGCCTGAGCGGCAGTGACCTATCGAGACGGGCCGTCACCCAGGCCACCCGGTTCGGAGCCGAGATCCTCACCCCTGCCGAAGTGGTGTCGGTCACCAGGCACGACCCGTTCCGGACGGTGGGCCTTCACGACGGCACCGAGGTGAGCACCAAAGCACTGCTCATCACCACCGGTGTCTCGTACACCAAGCTCGACGCCCCAGGAGTCGAGGACCTCACCGGCGCGGGTGTCTACTACGGGACGTCCCGCATCGAGGGGGCCGCACACCGGGACGAGCCGATGTTCATCATTGGAGCCGGGAACTCCGCGGGCCAGGCGGCCATGTTCCTCTCACGATTCGGATCCAGCGTGACAGTGATGGTTCGGGGAGAGTCGCTCGCCGAGTTCATGTCCCAGTATCTGATCGACGCCATAACGGCCGAGGAGAACATCTTCGTCCGCTACCAGAGCCAGCTCGTTGAAGCCCGAGGCGACACCCACCTCGAAGAGCTGGTGCTCAAGAACCTCGCCACCGAGGAGACAGAGGTAGTCCCGGCCGGGGCGTTGTTCATCTTCATCGGCCAGTCGGCGAGAACCGACTGGGTCGGGGATGACGTCGACCGCGACGATCGAGGCTTCATCCTCTCCGGTTCGGACTGTGGTCCCCATCCCAAAGGATGGAATCTGCAGCGCTCCCCACTGCCCTTCGAGACTTCGGTCCCGGGGATCTTCGTGGCCGGCGACGTGCGCCACGGATCAGTCAAGCGTGTCGCTTCGTCGACTGGTGAGGGGGCGATGGCGGTCCGCTTCATTCACGAGCACCTGGCCGACCTGTGAACACGATCTACGAACAGCTCCAGAAGCTCCCCTACTTCGCAGATCTCCCCCAGCGCCTCTTGCTTCGGGTGTGCACCGCCTCCGAGCAGCTTCACGCCAGCCCCGGCGAGGTGATTATCGAAGAGGGCTCGATGAGCGATGGCCTCTACGTGGTCACCGACGGCGAGCTCGAGGTCACCAAGATGAGCGCCGGCCGATCGATCTCACTGGCGAGAGTCACCGCGGGTGCAGTTCTCGGCGAGATCTCTCTCTTGGACGACGTTCCCAGAATCGCCACGGTCACCGCTCTGACCGAGGTGGATTACATCAAGGTGCCCTCGGACACCGTCACCGAGTTGCTGGACAACCCACAAATGGTCCTGAGGATGTTGCGCACCGTCACCTCGAGGCTGAGGGAGACCGAAGGTCTGG
>DATDJH010000133.1:0-15137 GCA_036520635.1 Acidimicrobiia bacterium | reverse complement strand
GCCGCCCTGCTCGCTGAGAACGACAACCCCTCGGAAACCGAGATCCGGCACGGCATCGAGGGCAACCTCTGCCGTTGCACGGGCTATCACAACATCGTCCGCGCCGTCGAGTACGCCGGGGCCAGGATGCGTGGCGAAGAGCCAGCCGCACCGGATTGGGAGGAGGTGACCTCCTGATGGCTAGCACCAGCGTCATGGGCGGCTCCGTCCGCCGTCGCGAAGATCCCGCCCTCATCCAGGGCTATGGGGAATACGTAGACGACCTCACTCCCACCGGCATGCTGCATGTCGCTTTCCTCAGATCGACGGTGGCGAGAGCCAAGATCACCAAGCTCGACACCACTGCCGCCAAGGAGATGAAGGGTGTCATCGCCATCTACACCCACGACGACGTGGCCCACCTCGGTCCGCTGCTGGCGCAGGTGCCGATCGGGAAGCTGCGTCCTTTGCTCGCCGCCGGCGAGGTCAACCACGTCGGTGAGGCGGTGGCGATGGTCGTCGCCGAGGACCGCTATCAGGCCCAGGATGCCGTCGAGGCGATCGAAGTCGACTACGACACACTCCCGGCCATCATCGACCTCAAGAAGGCCGCCTCAGACGAGGTGAAGGTCCACGACGAGCTCGACTCCAACGTCCTCCACACCTGGACCTACCACGGCTACTGGGCCGCGCTCGGTCTCGAGGACCAAACACCACAAGTGGATGCCGCCATGGAGCGTGATGACGCCGTGGTCGTCTCCTTGGAGATGATCAACCAGCGCCTGATCCCGGTGGCCATCGAGCCGCGGTCAGTGCTGGCCGAGTACAACCCCGGCTACAGCTGCTTCACGGTTCACAGCTCCACCCAGGTCCCTCACGCCCTTGGAGGCGCGATTTCAAAGACCTTCGGGATGAAGTCCACCTCAGTTCGGGTGATCGCACCTGAAGTGGGCGGTGGTTTCGGCAGCAAGCTCAACGTGTACAACGACGAGATCCTCGTGGCGTTCGCCGCCAAACAGTTGGGACAACCGGTGAAGTGGACCGAGACCCGTCGCGAGGCGGCAGGGTCGACCATCCACGGCCGGGGCTGGATTGGCACCTCAACCCTGGTCGGAACCAAGGATGGCCAGTTCCTCGGGTACAAACTCGACGCCATCGCCGACATGGGTGCCTACACCCAGAACTTCACGGTCGCCATCCCGTTACTCGGGCTCTGGATCGCATCCGGGCAATACAAGATGCCGGTCTCGTGGACCGTGGCCTGTGTGGTCACCAACACCATGACCACCGATGCCTATCGGGGCGCCGGCCGTCCGGAAGCGATCTATTACCTGGAACGGATCATCGACGCCTACGCACATGAGATCGGGATGGACCCGCTCGAAGTGCGGAAGAAGAACTTCTGGCAACCGGACGAGTTCCCGGCTCAGATGGGCTGCGGATTCTCTCTCGACTCCGGAAACTATGAAGCCGCCGTCGACAAGCTGGTCGAAGTCAGCGACTACGCCGGGCTCCGTCGCCGTCAGGAGGAGGCAAGAGCCGAGGGTCGTCTCGTTGGAGTCGGGATCGGCTCTTATGTCGAGGTTTGTGGTTTCGGCCCGGCGATTCTCGCTGAGATCGGGTTCTCCTGGACCAACTACGGGCTTCCGGCCTCGTTCAACGGATCGGGCCTGGTCCGGGTCAACCCTGACGCCACGGTCACCGTGGTCATTGGGACCGGCCCCACCGGCCAGGGTCACGAGACCACATGGGCCCAACTCGTCGGAGACGGCCTCGGTATCCCGGTCGAGGACATCAGCGTCCTCCACGGCGACACCCGGGAGCATCCGATGGGGATCGGCACCTTCGGCAGCCGCTCGATATCAGTCGACGGGACGGCCACCTACGAAGCGACCTTGAAGGTCAAGGAGAAGGCGGCCAGGATCGCGGCACATTTGCTGGAGGCATCCGCCGACGACATCGTGTTCGCCGACGGAGGCGCCCACGTCGCGGGCACGCCCGACAAGCGGGTCGAGTGGGCCGCGATCGCGAAGGCCGCCTATCAGGCACACACCAGCCCCGATGACGTCGACAGCGGGCTCGAGGCCCATACCTCGTTTAGCCCGGGCAACGCCACCTGGCCGTTCGGTACCCACCTCGCAATGGTCGAAGTCGACCCCGACACCGGCGACGTCGAGATCCTCGAGTATCACGCCGTGGATGACTGCGGCAACGTGATCAGCCCGATGATCGTCAACGGCCAGGTTCACGGCGGAATCGCCCAGGGGATCGGCCAGGCGATGTTCGAGGATGCGATCTACGACGCCGACGGCAACATGCTCACCGGCTCGCTTCTCGACTACCCACTCCCGACTGCAGCGGATCTCCCCTCGTTCGATCTCCATCGGACGGTGACCCCGTCACCGGTCAACCCGCTGGGCGTCAAGGGGATCGGCGAGGCTGGAACCATCGGCTCGGCTCACACCATGGTCAATGCCGTGGTGGACGCGCTGACGCCGATGGGGGTCAAACACATAGACATGCCCTTGCGGCCGAAGCGGGTGTGGCAGGCGATGCAGGAAGCGAGGGGCTGAGATGTATCCGAGAAGCTTCGAATATGTGGCCCCGGCCAGCCTCGAGGAGGCGTTCTCCGCCCTGGGAGACGACTCCAAGGTGATGGCTGGCGGGATGAGCCTGCTTCCCCTGATGAAGATGCGGCTGTTCTCACCGGGAACGGTGGTGGACATCGGCCGGATCATGGGTCTCGACACCGTGGAGGATGCGGGAGATCACATCTCGATCGGCGCCCTGGTGCGCCACGCCACCACGGCATCCGACCCGCTGGTGGCGGCGAACGCCGCCGCCCTGGCCACTGCAGCATCACTCACCGGTGACGTTCAGGTGAGGAACCGGGGTACCACCTGTGGCTCCTTGGCGCACGCAGACGTAGCTGCCGACCAGCCGGCGGCCGCCATCGCCTGCCGGGCGACGATGGTCGCCCAATCGGCTTCGGGGACCAGAGAAATCGGCTCGGAGAGCTTCTGCGTCGATGCCCTCACCTCGGACCTGCGGCCCGACGAGATCCTGGTTGCAATCAAGATCCCAAAGGCGGGGCCTGGCGAAGGGTCGGCCTACGACAAGCTGGGTCGGCGCGGCGGGCACTCGGATTACGCAGTGGCCGGAGCTGCAGCCTGGGTCAAGAAGTCGAACGGGACCGTTGAGGATGCCAGGGTGGCTTTGACCGGGGTCGGGACCAGGGCCATGCTCGCCGAGGGCGTGGGCCAGGCGATGATCGGAACCGATGGGTCGGAAGCGGCGATCAAATCGGCCGCAGAGCATGCACTCGAAGGGGTGACGGTGCTCGAAGACCTCTACGGCTCGGTCGAGTACAAGTCACACCTGGCCAAGGTCTTTGTGAGTCGGGCGCTCAAAGCGGCACTGGCAAACGCGAGCTGACACTCATCCTAAATGCAGGGCGTCACGCATCTGTGACGCCCTGCATGAAGAAGAAAGCGCGTCAGGGCCGGCGAAACAGGTTCTTGGACCGGACGACCAGCACGTCGCAAGGCGCCTCTGTGACCAGGCCTTCGGCGATGGTCCCCAGCAGAACCATCCTCGTTGCAGAGGCGCCCCGGCTGGCCACGACTACGAGGTCCGCCCCCCGCCGCCTCACGATCTCTTCGATGGTCTCGGTCGGAGGGCCATCGACCACCAGGGTTCGGATGTCCCCGTCCCAGGTAGCCGTGAACTCATCCATCCGCTCCTCAGCAATCGCCAGCCTGGCCCCTCTCGAGGCTTCCAACTCTTCGCGATAAAGGCCGGCGGCGGAGAGGATCGGGTCGAATCGGGAAGGCAGGGAAAAGAGCACCGTGACGTCGGCGCCTGGAAAAGCCTCGAGGGAGCGATTCACGGCAATACGTGACTGTTCGGAGAAGTCGACTGCGGCGATGATCCTCCGATAAGGGACCCGGGGCTGGCGACGAACCACCAGGGTATCCGCCGTGGTCTTTCGTGCGACCCGCTTCGCTACCGGGCCTACGGCAAAGGCGTCGATCGAGGAAGATCCGACCACGACGAGACTCGCGTTCTTGCCACGAGCGGCGAGCTCCCAGGAGGGTGACCCTTTGACCACTTCCAAGGTGACCGGCACCTCGCTCCGCTCCCTGACCCACTCGGCGAGGCGCCCGGCCTCAGTCGTTTGGTGATCGCGCATCAGTCGGGCCAGCCCGGGCTCGATCATCGCTTCGCCAAGAGGCTCGAGCACATGCACCAGATTGAGGTCCACGCCGCTTGCCTCGGCCATCATGCGGGCCCGATCGGCTACACGCCGGCCCATTGCTGTCAGGTCAACTCCCGCTACGACGGGCCGCAAAGAACTCCTCCCGGGGAAGTGGGACGACTCTACAGACTGTCCACCTGGTGCGACGAAGCGAAGGGATCAGGGCCCTCGAGAGCGTCGGGGAGCAGCCCGAAGTAGGCGCGCCGCCCGATCACAGTCGCCCCGAGCGTCTGAAGATGGGGTGTCTGCCACTGGACGTCGAGCAGCCTGCCGTCGCCCTGGCTCATCACCACCACCAGATGGACGAGAGCGACCTTCGAAGCATCACGAGCGTCATGGAACATCGACTCACCGGCGAACATGCCTCCAATAGCGACCCCGTAGAGGCCGCCCGCCAGGGCACCATCGTCATCCCATACCTCGATGGAGTGCGCCCAACCGAGGCGGTGGAGCTCGACGTATGCATTGACGAACTCGTCGGTGATCCACCCGTCCTCCCGTCGGGTCGGATCGGCGCAGCTGTAGATCACACCTTCGAAATCGGCATCCACCGACACCCGGTAGCGACGACACGACTGACGGAGCGACCGGCTGATGTGGAGGCCACGCAGCGGGATGATGGCCCTCTCCACCGGGGACCACCACCCGAGGTGCCCGTCAGGAAGAGTCATCGGGAACATCCCTTTGCGATAGGCCTGAAGCAGGGTGCCGGGAGCGAGGTCCCCGCCTACTGCGATCACGTCGCCGTCGTCATCACTCGGCTCTGGAAGCAAGAACTGGGAGGGGATGGGTTCTATGGCCAACCAACTGATTGTTCCAGAGTGCAGCGTGCGGTGTCCGTAGGCTGCCCAGATGCCTGACTATGTCGTCATAGGCGGAGGGATCGCCGGTGTTGCCGCCGCGGCTCGCCTCGCACCGCACGGTCAGGTCACGATCCTCGAGATGGAGTCAACTCTCGCCTTTCACACCACCGGCCGCTCGGCGGCGATGTTCACCGCCAGCTACGGCGGGCATGCGTCCCGGCCACTGGCCAGGGCCAGTCGGGCGTTTCTCGAGAATCCGCCCGATGAGTCTGCCGATTCGCCCCTTCTCGCCCGCCGTGGCGCGCTATGGATCGGCAACCACGACCAGGCCCCACTGCTGGCAGACCGGGCCGAAGAAGGGCGGAGGCTGGGCGCCAATCTCGAGATGCTCGATGCCCGCCAGGCCGCTGAATTGGTTCCGGTGCTGAATCGAGAGCGCCTCGCCGGTGGACTACTCGACCCGGAGGCCGCCGACCTCGACGTAGCTGCCCTCCATCAGGCTTTCGTGCGCCTGGCGCGCCGCGCAGCCACCACCATCATCACCTCGAGCCCGGTCAGGGCGATCGAACGAACCGTAACCGGCTGGCGGGTTCGAGCCGAGGCCACGACCCTGGAGTGCGATGCGGTCGTGAACGCTGCAGGAGCCTGGGGGGATCAAGTTGCGGCTCTTGCCGGAATCCTCCCGGTTGGCCTGACCCCGATGCGGCGTACCGCATTCATGGTCCCCGGCGATGACTCCTATGCCCGCTGGCCGCTTGTCGACGATGTCGAGGACGGCTTCTATTTCAAGTCTGACGGAACACAGATCCTGTGCTCTTTGGCTGAGGAGAATCCGGACATGCCTGGCGACCCCCGCCCCCGCCCCGAGGACGTGGCGATGGCCATCGAAAGGATCAATCTGGCCACCGACCTCGCGATCCGCACGGTGAGCTCGGAGTGGGTCGGACTCCGCACTTTCGCACCAGATCGAGAAATGGTGATCGGCGAAGAGCCCGACGCGCCCGGCTTCTTCTGGCTGGTGGGTCAGGGCGGGACCGGCATCATGACCTCTCCTGCCTACGGCGAGCTAGTGGCTAGCCAGGTGCTGCGGATTCCGCTACCGCCGTCGCTGACCGCTGCCGGAGTCGACCCGGTGACGACCCTTCCCAACCGGTTCCGGGAGAGCCCCCTCATAGAATCCGGCACAGAATGAGACAGGTCAACGCGGGCGGCGGTTTTCCCGCGATCTGGTACACCTGGCGCAAGGCCAGGGAGGCAGGCGGAGTCCGCAGTCTCTACAAGGCCATGCGGTCGAACAACGCCTGCAAGACGTGCGCTTTGGGGATGGGCGGCCAACTCGGTGGGATGGTCAACGAGAAGGGCCACTTCCCGGAGGTCTGCAAGAAGTCGATCCAGGCGATGAGCGCAGACATGCAGGGTGCGATTCAGCCCAGCTTCTTCAAACGCTTCGACCTCGAACAATTGCGAGCGTTCACCCCACGGGAAATGGAGGCGGCCGGGCGTCTCACCCAGCCCCTGTATGCGGGGCCAATCGATCGTCGCTACAGGGTGATCTCCTGGGATGAGGCCCTGATGAGGGTTGAAAAGAAGATGGTTTCCACCGAGCCAGATCAGGCCTTCTTCTACACCAGTGGGCGGTCATCCAACGAGGCAGGTTTCTTGCTCCAGTTACTGGCGCGGATCTACGGGACCAACAACGTCAACAACTGCTCGTACTACTGCCATCAGGCATCGGGCGTGGCTCTGAGCGCGGTCACAGGCTCGGGCACCGCCACTGTCGAATTGGGTGATCTCGACTCGATGGGCAAGGACGACATCGTCTTCATCATCGGAGCCAACCCCGCCTCTAATCATCCCCGACTGATGACAACTCTCGCCCATCTCAAACGCCGCGGGGGCCGGGTCGTGGTGGTCAACCCGCTGCGCGAGACGGGTCTGGTCCGGTTCAAGGTCCCATCGGATGTCAGGAGCCTCTTCTTCGGCAGCAAGATCGCCGACGAGTACGTCCAGCCCCATATCGGAGGCGACATCGCCTTCCTCGCAGGAGTTTCCAAGCGGATCGTGGAGATGGGGGCCGTGGACCCACGATTCGTAGAAGATCACGCCGAAGGATGGGAGGAGTTTCGGGCTTCTCTTGAACTGCTCGACTGGGACACCATCGTCAGCCGCTCCGGTGTGCCCAAGTCAGCAATCGACCGGGTCGCTGATCTGTACGCGGCCGCCCCGCGGGCAGTTTTCTGCTGGGCGATGGGGATCACCCACCACGAGCACGGGGTGCAAAACGTTCAGGCGATCGCCAACCTCGCCATGACCCGGGGCATGCTGGGACGCACCTGCTGTGGCCTGCTCCCGCTGCGCGGCCACTCCAACGTCCAGGGGATCGGCTCGATGGGGGTCAGCCCGAAGATGAAGGACAGCGTTCTTCAGGCTTTGGAGACCGAATTCGACGTAAAGCTTCCCACTACAGCCGGTATGGACACCATGGCCTCGGTGGTCCGCGCCTCGGAAGGCGGTATTCGCTTCGCGTTGTGTCTCGGGGGAAACCTCTTCGGCTCCAACCCCGACTCGGAGTTCGCCACTCGAGCGATGGGTGCAATCGACATGGTTGTCTACATGTCGACGACGCTGAACACCGGCCATGCCTGGGGCCGGGGCAAGGAAACGATCATCCTCCCCGTCCTGGCTCGTGACGAAGAGCCGCAGCCCACAACCCAGGAGTCGATGTTCAACTATGTGCGGCTATCCGACGGCGGTCCCATACGCCATGAAGGGCCACGTGCGGAGGTTTCGGTGATCGCCGACCTCGGCCAAGCGGTGACCGAGGATCGCATCCTCGATTGGGACTCGATGCGCCGATACGGGCGGATTCGCGAGGCGATCGCCAAGGTGATCCCGGGGTATGAGGCGATTGGCAACATCGAGCAAACCAAGAAGGAATTCCAAATCACGGGGCGCACTTTCCACGACCGCGAGTTCCCTACGGAATCGGGACGCGCCCGGTTCCACGTGCTCGAGCTGCCGGTGCCCGCCGGTGACAACGGCAGCTTCCGACTGATGACTGTCCGCAGCGAAGGTCAGTTCAACACGGTTGTGTACGAGGACTATGACCTGTATCGAGGTCAGGATCGCCGGGATGTGATCATGATGAGCCAGGAAGACATCGACCGGCTCGGGTTCCAACCCGATCAGCAGGTAACAGTCACCAGTGACACCGGGGAGATGCACGGGTTGCTGGTGCGCCCGATCGATATTCGCCCGGGGAACACCGTCATGTACTACCCGGAGGCCAACGTCCTGGTCCCCCGAGGGGTGGACCCAGCCTCGAAGACGCCGGGGTTCAAGAACACGGTGGTGAGGGTGACTCCCTCACGTAATTCGGTTGTACAGGGGTCATATCCGGACCTGTCGCACGCAATTACGACGGACCGAACGACCTAGCTGCCGCCCCGACGCTCCAGCCAGTCGGCCAGAGGGCTCGACATTTGCGCAGCCCGACTCCCCCAGTCGTAGACCACGGCCGAGCCGGCAAAGTGATCGTGCCAGGCGCGACGCTCCCTGCCCCAGATCACACCGATCAGGCCCAAACCGAAGACCGCGATGCTGATGGGAAAGGTCAATGTCCGGATCAGGGCGCGATTGCCGCCAAGACCTACCGTCCCGTCCGCTCCGACAACCCTGAGACCGAGGACCGACTTGCCAGCTGTTTTCCCGAACACAGCCAGGGACAACCACACATAGAGGAAGGCGAATACACCCAGGCCTATGCGGTACCAGAGCCCTCCCTCGGGGATGGTGACCGTGTCGCTGAATAGAAGGTCCCCCAGAAAGGAGATCACCCCCACGACCAGGGTGAAGCCAGTTGTGATCAGGAAGACGTCGAGCATGACCGCCAACAGCCGGGTGACCGGGCCCGCGTAGCGACCGGTCCGCACCGCACCGGTGCCTCGAGGAGGCCCGCCAATGATCTGCGCCTTTTCCTCCTCCTTCTCATCGACCCACGCCGTCAGGCTCCCCGGACCCTGCGGGAACTCATTCGTATCACGACCGATCACTCGATTCAGCCCATGGAAGACGATCTCGTCGATCCCAACAATCGGCTTGCGAAACAGGTCCAGGGCAGACCCGGTGAGGTGGCCGGTGCTCTCGGCCACGATCTCGGGAATCCCCGCCCGATCAACGAGGGCCCTGACGTCGACTCTGGCCATCAGGGCATCGACGTCGACCCGCTCCAGCACTGCGTTGATGTCGACCCGTTCCAGCAGCGCATTGATATCTACGTGGTCGAGAACCATGTCCACGTCCACGACGTCCATGACCCGCTCGCTGGCGCCGCGTGCCATACGGGTGAAAAGACCGCGGCGATCGGTGTCCGGAACTTCCTCCGAATCGATGTCGGGATCGACGATTGGCTCTTGGTCTGGTTGGGTCACGACTGAAACGCTAGCCCGCCGGCACCTGCCTGGGGTAGGTCAACCGGTCACGGCGCCGGATCCGGCCGAGCCGACCAATTTGGCGTATTTGGCCAACGCCCCGGTCGCGTACCGGACAGGATGCGGTGACCAGTTGGCCGCGCGCTCGGCAAGGGTCTCGTCATCAACCAGGACATCGAGCCTGCGACCGGGAATATCCACCTTGACCCGGTCTCCTTCCTCGACCAGCCCGATCGGCCCACCCACCTCGGACTCGGGAGCCACATGACCGATGCACAGACCCGTGGTCCCGCCAGAGAAACGCCCGTCGGTGATCAACATGACGTCTCTGCCGAGGCCCGCGCCCTTGATGGCCGCGGTAATCGAAAGCATCTCTCGCATGCCAGGCCCACCTTTGGGCCCTTCGGTGCGAATCACGACCACATCTCCATGCTGAATCTGATGATTGAACAGTGACTCGAGAGCGCTTTGCTCGCCGTCGAAGACCCGAGCCGGCCCCTCGAACACTTCGAAGTCGATGCCGGCCACCTTCACCACCGCTCCTTCCGGCGCGAGATTCCCGCGGAGAACGGCGATCCCACCCTGGGGGGCGAGGGGCGCCGAAGGCGGGGCAATCACGTCCTGGCCTTCGGGAAAGGTGGTGTCGGCCAGATTCTCAGCCATCGTCGATCCGGTGACCGTCAGCACGTCACCGTGCAGGAGACCTTCCTCGAGCAAAGCTTTCAGGACCACCGGCACTCCACCAATGCGGTCGAGATCGACCATGTGGTAGCGGCCAAAGGGCTTGAGATCGCCGATGTGGGGCGTCGACCTCGAAATCCGATCGAAATCTTCGAGGTCGAAGGCGACGCCGGCCTCGTTGGCGATCGCCATCAGGTGGAGAACGGCATTGGTCGAGCCACCAAGGGCCATCACTGTGGTGACCGCGTTCTCGAACGCCGGGCGGGTCATGATCTGACGGGGCCTGAGATCTGCCTCGAGCAGCCTCATGACCGCCTCACCTGACTCCTTGGCATAGTCGGCGAGGCGAGGGTCGATCGCCGGAACCGACGCCGAGCCGGGGAGCGACATGCCGAGCGCCTCCCCCACCGCAGCCATGGTGTTGGCCGTGAACATCCCGGCACATGAGCCGGCGCCGGGACAGGCTGCCCGCTCGATGGCGAGGAGCTCTTCGGGAGTGATCTTGCCCTCTGACTCCGAGCCGATCCCCTCGAACACGTCGACGATGGAGATGTCCCGACCGTTCAAGTGCCCCGGCAGGCTCGAACCTCCATAGAGAAAGATGGCCGGAAGGTCGAGCCGCGCCGCGGCCATCAACATCCCCGGCAAGGACTTGTCGCACCCGGCGATGGCGACCAGGGCGTCGAAGCGCTCGGCATGCATCACAAGCTCGACCGAGTCGGCGATCACCTCTCTGGATACCAGGGAGGCCCGCATTCCCTCGTGGCCCTGTGATATCCCGTCGGAGACGGCGATGGTCGAAAAGATGAGGCCGACACCACCTGTCTCAGCCACTCCGGCCTTGGCATGACGGGAGAGCTCAGGTCCTGTGAGATTGCAGGGCGTCACCTCGTTGCCCGCCGAAACCACCCCGACCTGGGCCTTATCGAAGTCCTCTTCGGTGAGCCCGACTGCACGCAACATGGCGCGGGCTCCTGCTTTGGCCGGTCCTTCGGTCACTTCCTGGGATCTGATCTTTGTTGGCATCTCCCGACGAATCCTAAGGAGTCGGGTTTGGTCGCGGACCGAAACCGACCACAATTCGCTCATGGCAACGATCTACTACGACTCCGACAGCGATCTAGGCCTGATCCAGGGCAAGAAAGTGGCCGTCATCGGCTACGGAAGCCAGGGTCACGCTCACGCCCTCAACCTCAAGGAATCCGGAGTCGACGTGGTAGTCGGCCTCCGGTCCGGATCGCAGCGGGTTGCGGAGGCCGAAACCGCCGGCCTGACCGTTATGGACCCCGCCGAGGCGGCTGCTTGGGCCAACGTCGTGATGATGCTCGTCCCCGACCAGGTCATGGGGACCATCTACCGCGAATCGGTCGCCTCTCACCTCGAATCAGGAGACACACTCCTCTTCGCTCACGGGTTCAACATCCATTTTGGGGAGATCGTGCCCCCCGAGAACGTCGACGTCGCCATGGTGGCGCCCAAGGGCCCGGGCCACCTGGTGCGACGCACCTACGAACAGGGATCCGGCACTCCCTGCCTCCTCGCCGTGTTTCAAGACGCGTCGGGCGGAGCCCACGATCTCGCTCTCTCCTACGCCTCTGCCATCGGCGGCGGGAGGGCCGGGATTCTCGAAACCACTTTCAAAGAGGAGACCGAGACCGACCTGTTCGGTGAGCAGGTGATCCTTTGTGGAGGCGTGTCGGAGCTGATCAAGGCCTCATTCGAGACCTTGGTTGAGGCGGGCTATCAGCCGGAGTCGGCTTACTTCGAGACGCTTCACGAGCTCAAGCTGATCGTCGACCTCCTCTATGAGGGAGGCCTCTCCTGGATGCGCTATTCGGTTTCCGACACCGCGGAGTACGGCGACTACACCCGGGGAAGACGGATCATCACCGACGAGACACGGCAGGCCATGAGAGACACCCTCGCCGAGATCCAGTCAGGTGCCTTCGCCCACGAATGGATGGCTCAGGCCCGCGAAGGCGCTCCCTTCCTCTATGAGCAGCGAGCCCTGAACCAGGCGCATCAGATCGAGCAGGTCGGCAAAGAATTGCGGACGATGATGCCATTCATGGAGCCCAAGACGGCGCCGGAGTCCTAGCCCGTCTTCTCCATCCTCGCCTCGATCCAGTTGTCGATCTCGTCCCATATGTCATAGAGCCAGGTCTCCTGGCCTTCTGGAGGCGGGATCGTCTCCGCCGGGTACTGCCAGACCCGGACCGCAACGGAAGTATCCATCGGCATTCCCCGCCATATGTCACGGGCAGTGATGAACGATTCCAGACCCGAATGGCCCACGAAGATGACGTCGGAGTTCTGTGGCGCAGTTGAGAGCGCCGTCATGACACCCTTTGGCTTTGGGGGCAGAGTGTTCTTCAGGTCTCGAGCCCGCTCAGCCAGATCCGGTCGGCCAATCTCGATGAGCTTCTTGATTGCCCGATCTCGCCGGCCCTCGCTGAAGTTGCCTCCCTCGGGAAAGATCACAAATGCGTCGTCGGGCGACATGGTCCGCGCCAACGCGGCTATCGCCTCGACCACCGGGTCGCCGATGTTCTTACCGGTGTGGACGAAGGAGGTCGGGAGGCGATTCAGGATCACATCCACCGCCGGATCCCACTGCAGGAAGTCCTTGAGCACGATCCGCGGACGTCTCAAGTAGCCGTTGGCGAGGGCGTCGATGAGCAACATCGAGTCGCCAGGGCCGGCATGCCGGCTGAGGACAAGGATCGGCCTCCGATCCACATCATCGGCGGTGACACGCGGTGCGCTTTCGAAATCAATCGTCAGCTTGAAAGTCCGCTTGGCAGAGCCAATGATCAACCGAAGCATCAGACCGAGCAGCCAGTAGTGGGCCGTCTCGAAGGCGGGGGACCGGATCTTCCACCCGAATCCGGACCCGATCCACAAGCCGAACATCATGATCATGGCCAGAGCCTCGACGCCGAGGTACAGAAAGAGAAACCACAGCAGCCGCAGTATCCGCCATTTCCCGGGGACGTAGCGGGAGACGAATGCCGCTCCGATCGCCCAAATTGGCAGCGAGAGCGCAGCGAGGACCACCAGAAGGGTCACCGCCGGATCGATGAGCATCCTGCGCAGCCACCTCGGGGGCAACCTCATCCCCGGATGCCGGCCAGATACCCGGCCGATGCTTCATAGGCGCCACTGATCAACTCGTGGGTCGATGAGACATCGCGCCACTTTCGCTGACGGCTGTCGTCGAAGGGGACGGCGTTGCCCGAGGGAAGCAGATGAAGCTCGATCCCCTCGGGGAGGTTCTGGACCGTGGTGGCGTAGCGATGGCGCCTGGCGATCTCGAACGCGATCAGAGCAGCCTCGTGGAGACGCACCGGTGGGCGCAGCGGGGCCTCGATCCGGCCTACCTGGAGCACGTACACCACGTCCGCTCCGAGCTCCATCGCCCGGGTCAGGGGTACGGAGTTGACCAGCCCGCCGTCGTAGAAGTGCTCGCCACCGATCTCCACTGGGGGGAACAAGGCGGGCACAGCCGAGGAGGCGAGAATCGAGTCGATCAACAGGCCTTCGGTAAACCAATGCTCGGTGGCGCGCTCGATACAGGCCGCAACACACTGAAATCGGACAGGTAGATCCTCGATGAGCCGATCCTTGGCATGCACCTGCTCCAGGAGTCGCCGCAGCTCGGAGGTCTCGTGAAGCGATGGCTTGAGGGTCGCCGCGTTCTTGACCCTCTCCAGGGTCCCTCCCTGGAAGACGTTGTTCTTCGCAATCTCGATCCAGAGATTGGTCAGGCGCTCAACGCCCTCTGCTCCCGGCTTGTCGGCAATCACTGATCCGTTGAATGCCCCCACCGAGGTTCCGAGCACCATGTCAGGTTGCACCCCCGCCTCTTCAAGGGCCTGAAGCATCCCGACCTCGACAGCCCCCCAACGCCCGCCACCGCCGAGAACGAATGCTGTCGTCATGTTTCTCCCCCCAGCGAACGGAGTGAGCGGTGGGGCTTGTCGAGCGCCCGGGCGTGCACTATCCGCCCTCTTCCTCTATGTACCACTCCGTGAAATCGCGGCACCGACCGCCCTCATCGAAGCGGATCACAAACAGATTCCGATAGGTCGCTGGCGGGTCGAAATAGGTGGTGGCCCCGGTTATCACCGCGAGGTCATCATTCTCCACCAGGGGCAGCCACTCGAAATCCCAGTTGTCTTCCTGGTCGTCGCGCTCCAACCAGAAGTTGACGATCTCATCTACACCGTGACGCTCCCCTTCTGCTGTTTGCGGGTCGTAAACCGCATCGGGGGTGAACAGAGCCGCGATCATCGCCGGGTCGTTGCTGGCCCAAGCGGCGACATAGCCCTCCATCCAGTCGTCGAGACGATCGCTCATGTCAGCCACGTTATCGGGGCCGGGCGGAGTCACGCTTGGAGGGCCACCACCAAAGGATCTTCCGTGACCACCTCGAAGCCTCTGCTTCGGAACAGATCGAGGGAGCCGCGGAAAGCGCGTTGTCGGTCCGGCGACTCTGCCAACGGATAGCCCTCGATCCTGGTGAAGCCACCCGAGAAGAGATACGAGATCGCACCGTCGAGGAGGTGAGCCGCCACGCCGTGTTCCCGATATGGCGGAGAGATGGTGAAGCAGACAATCGAGCCGACGTGCTGGTCGCCATTCCCGGTGGCAAACCCGGGGAACTGAGATCGCGCCGTCGCATTGCAGAAGCCCGCCAGCTTTCCGTCGACGTAAGCGAGGACACCAGTGGTTGAACCGGCTTCGATCCTGGCCGCCTGGTCACTTCGGTTCTGCGACGCGGTTCGGCTTCCCCAGATGTCTTCGGCTTCGCGACCGCCGACCGGGAAGAACATGCAATAACAGGACCCCCACGCCGGATTCCCGGCATAGGCCTCGGTGTCGAAGAAGCCAAGGATGTCGTTGAGGGTGTCAGGTCCGATGGCCTTGATCTCAATGCTTCCGATCGAGTCCAGCCGCTCGGTGGGCCCGATCAACCGATCCTCG
>DATDJH010000132.1:0-7432 GCA_036520635.1 Acidimicrobiia bacterium | reverse complement strand
GGCGCCATCATCGCCTCCGCGTGGGTGATCGGCCGGGTCACCGATGAAGTGATCATTCCGGTCCTAGACCAGGGCTCCAGCTTCGTGGGTCTGCTGCTCCCGGCCGCCCTCGCCATCCTTGCCGTGGCGGTCATCAAGGCTTTCGGAATCGTCATGCGCCGCACCTCTGCGGGATATCTCCAATTCCGCACCCGACAGGATGTGCGAAATGAGCTGCTCGAACATCAGTTGTCATTGCGGATGTCCTGGCTGAACCGTCAGTCGATCGGGGACCTGTTGGCAGTTGCGGATACCGACGTCGACCAAGGCACCGGCGTGCTCGGGCCCCTGCCCTACGCCACCGGCGTGTCG
Organism: Acidimicrobiia bacterium; assembly: GCA_036520635.1. GTDB lineage: Bacteria > Actinomycetota > Acidimicrobiia > Spongiisociales > ZC4RG35 > JALYNX01. The sequence continues at coordinate 7,081 of DATDJH010000132.1, read as the reverse complement.
CTCCTCCTCGTGGGGACCATCATCATGATCACGGCGATCGATCCCTGGCTCGGGCTCGGAGCCCTCATCGGTCTCATCATCGTGATCGTCGTCGACATTCGTGGCAGCTGGGTCACCTATGGGCTCTGGGAGAAGGTCCAGGAATCACGTGGCGAGGTTGCGTCAGTGGCCCACGAGTCGTTCGACGGAGCCTTGACCGTCAAGTCATTGGGACGAGAGAACTACGTCGCTCATCACTTCGGAATCGCCTCCGACCTGCTTCGGGACCGCTTGATCAAGGTCAACTCGACCTGGGCCTCGTATCAGGCCGTGATTCGCGCCCTCCCCCAAGCGCTGATCATCGCCCTGGTCACTGTGGGGGCGCTCCGGATCCAGGAAGGCGCAATTACCGCGGGGAATGTGGTCACGGTCGCCTATCTCTTGGCGCTGCTCGCCTTCCCAATTCAGCTGATCGGGTTCGTGCTGTGGGACCTGGCCGGCAGCCTGGCCGGATGGAAACGGGTGCAGGCGGTGTTCGATGCAGACGAGCTGATGGAGTACGGCCAGGCTCAGGCAAGATCGGATTCTGGCGCGGCACCGATTCACGGCGAGACCGTTCACTTCTCCTATGACGGGTCGGGTCCGGTCCTGGCTGACCTCGACATCCACCTCAAGGCGGGGACGGTCTTGGCCGTGGTCGGGCCAACCGCCTCGGGCAAGTCGACGCTCACTCTTCTCCTGGCCCGGCTCTGGGATCCCGGCGCCGGCGCGATCCATATCGATGGCCAGGACCTGCGCGCTTTTGCCGCTTCGGAGTTGCCCAAGGAGGTCTCCTATGTGACCCAGGATGCCTTCCTTTTCGACGACACCGTCGCTGGAAACATCACATTGGGACAAGCCTTCTCTGAAACCGAGATCAAGGCGGCAGCGCGCCTGGCCGGCGCCGAGTCATTCATTGCCGCTCTTCCCAAAGGCCTCGACACTCAGCTCGGGGAGCGGGGAACCACGCTCTCAGGTGGGCAGCGTCAGCGAATCGCGCTGGCTCGGGCGCTGATCCGCAAGCCAAGGGTTCTCATCCTCGACGACGCCACTTCGGCGGTGGACCCTTCGGTCGAAGCCGAGATCCTGCGCAGCCTTCGCTCGGCCGCTCTGCCCTCGACGATCGTGGTCGTTGCGTATCGACCAGCTTCGATCCGGCTCGCCGACGAGGTCGTATATGTGGACGAACGGAGGGTGGTCGCTCACGGGCGCCACGATGAGCTCTTGGAGACGACTCCGGGCTACGCACGCCTGGTCCAGGCATACGAGGAGGACGCCCGGAGAATGGCAGGTGAGGCGTCGTGAGCGAGTCCAAGGCCAGCAGCAAGATGCTGATCAACGCCTTTCGAGTGGCGCCCGCCTTGAAGCAGGGGCTTCGGGTGACATTGCTCATGGCGATGGTGGGCCAGGCGATAACCGTGGTGACCCCGATCGTCATACAGAAGATCATCGACGACGAGATCCTGGCACCCGGGGGCGTCGACATGGCCGGGGTCGTTCAGAAGGCCGCGGTAGCGATCTGCGCCCTCATCGTGGGTGCGTTCGTCGGCCGGGCTGCGGTGCATCGCCTGATCAGGAGTTCCTCCACCGGGTTGTCCGACCTTCGCACGATGACTTTCGGCCACCTCCTCAAGCGGTCGGTGCTGCACACCGAGTCCGACCGGCGGGGGGATCTGGTGTCACAGGTCACCTCCGATGTGACCACCCTCGAGGAGTTCATGGAATGGGGCGGGGTCGGGATGATCATCGCCGGCAGTCAGGTGCTGCTCGCGCTCGCCGCGATGGCCTATTACCAATGGCGCCTGGCCCTGGTGGCACTGGTCGGGGTGCTGCTCTATCTCCTCATGATGAGATGGTTCCAGAAGATGCTGGCCCGCAACTATGACCGGGTCCGGAGCGAGGTCGGCAACTCGCTGGGTGTCCTCAGTGAGTCGATCACCGCCATTCCCGTGGTTCGGGCCTATGGGATCGAATCCGCGACCAAGGTCAAGGTTGCCGACGCTCTGGAGCGCCGGTTCTGGTCGGAGTTCAAGACGGCCCGATTCGGCAACATCCTGTTCTCATCGGCGGAAATCTTCGCCGGCACTCTGACTGCCGCCATCGTGGTCGTGGGAATCATCGTGGGCACCGCTCAGGGGATGAGCGCGGGGACGCTCATCGCCTTCCTCTTCCTCACCAACCTTCTGATCGAGCCTTTGCAGATCGTGGTCGAGACCCTCGAGATGGGTCAGAGCGCGGCTTCTGGCCTGAGGCGGGTGCTGGGAGCCCTCGACAGCGAGATCGAGGTCGCCGAGCCGGTCGACCCCGATCATCTGAGGCCGGGCGGGCTCAGTGCCCGCTTCAACGACGTCTCCTTCTCGTATGAGGAGGGAGCCGAGGTCCTGAGCGGGGTCACTGTTGACATCGCAGTCGGCTCCCACGTCGCGGTGGTGGGGGAGACCGGATCCGGGAAGACGACTTTCGCCAAGCTGCTCGTCCGGTTGATCGATCCCACCGCGGGAAGTGTCTTCATTGGCGGAGTAAACGCGTCCAAGCTCCCGCTAGACGAGTTGCGGACCCGGGTGGCGTTCGTTCCCCAGGAGGGCTTCCTCTTCGACGACACCGTGGCCGGGAACGTCAGATACGGCAGCCCGGAGGCCGACGACGCCGAGATCTGGACCTCGTTCCACGAGTTGGACCTCGGTGAATGGGTGGCGGGCCTGCCCAAGGGTTTGGACACTCCGGTGGGTGAGCGGGGAGGGAATCTCTCTGCCGGCGAGCGACAACTGGTGGCTTTGGTTCGGTCATGGATTGGGTCACCCGACCTGTTGGTTCTCGACGAGGCAACCTCGGCCGTCGACCCGGCCCTTGACGTGGCCCTCCGACACGCCATCCAGCGGTTGATCGAAGGCCGAACTTCGGTGACCATCGCTCACCGCCTGGCGACCGCCGAAGGCGCAGACGAGGTGCTGGTCTTCGATCGGGGCCGTCTTGCCGAGCGGGGCCATCACCGAGACTTGATCGCACAGGGCGGGATCTATGCCGCCCTCTATCACGACTGGGCGGCTGGCACCAAGACGGTCTGAAGCTGGCCCACGACTTAGCCCAGGGCTCTGGTGAGGAAGGTTGCTGTCTCGGCTCTGGTGGTGAGGCTCGCCGGGCAGAAATGAGTGTTGGCCGGCGGGTTGCATCCCTTGGTGATCCCGGCTTCGGCAAGGCGATTGATTGCCCCCTCCAGGACGTTGCCTTTGTCATCGGAGAAGTAATCCTTGGACGCCGCAGGAAGGCTCAGGGCCCGTGAGATGAAGGCGGCGAATTCGGCCCTGGATAAGGGCCGATTCGGGCAGAAACGGTCGTTGGCTGGGGGGTTGCATCCCTTGGTGATCCCGGCCTCGGCCAGCCGGTTGATCCCACCTTCTAGAACATGCCCGTTGTCATCGCTGAAGTAGTCCTGCCCGGAGTTGGGAAGAGAAAGTGCCCTGGCCAAAAGTGTTGCCGCCTCGGCCCTCGTGAGAACCCGCTCCGGGCAAAACTTGTCGTTGAACGGTGGGTTGCAACCCTTGGTGATCCCCGCCGCCGCCATCGCCTCGATCCCGTTGACGTGGACGCTGCTGTCGTCGTCGAAGAAACTCCCGGTGTAGACCAGCCTGACCGGGTCGGAGCAGTCGGGGCTGACGTCGACGAACCAACCGGAGGCCGGCCAGCCCGTCGAACTGTTGCCGAGGTAAGGCTTGAGCCTTCCCTGGGAGTCGAAGATCTCCAGATCGGCCCGGCCGTCGCCGTCGTAGTCGGCTGCTGCTATGGAGGTCACTTGTGCCGGGGCCAACGCCACCGGCACTCCCTGGATCAGTTGCCAGCTGCCGTTGAGGCGGAGCACGTCGACCCTCGAGCTGCTGCCCGCCGGGTAGAGGGCGAAGACCTCGGGAATGTTGCCACCGTCGCGGTCACCGACGGCGATCTGTTGCGGGGCCCCATTGGGGAGCGCCTGTTCATGAAGCAGGACGTCCCACGAGTCACCGCCGAAGACGCGGAGTGTGCCGTCCGGGGATACCGCCCAGAGGTCGGCGTGATGGTCACCGTCGAAATCCCCGCCGGTCACTGCCACCGCGTCCGGGTCCAGCGAAGTGGTCTTGGTCATCAGGTGCTCGTAGTCGTCTCGTCGGGTGGCCACTACCGCCTGGGATCCGTTGATCGTCACCAGATCCTGACGACTGTCCCCGTCGATGTCGACGAAGAGGGTGTGCTCGGCTCCGACCACTGAGGAATCGGGGATAAAGAAGCGGGCGACCGAGCACGACCCGAAGTTCCTCGCACCGAGAGCGATGTCGAGCACCGCCCCGTCGGGGTGATTGCGGAGCCCGACCACGTCGGGCGAGGCATTCCCATCCCCGTCGGCGGTCATGAAGCCGTAGCGCTCCATCACCGGTGCAAAAACGGTCGGGATGTCGGCCACCGGCGGCCCGAAGGCCTTGATCGACGTCAATGGTGGGATCGGATCGAGGGGATCATTGACGTTAGGTGCCGCTTTTGGCCCCATCCAGGAGAAGTGCATCGGGTCTTTGCTCCCCCTCCAGGAACCGCCCCAGCAGAAGCCGGCGTCACGCCAGACCTTGACAAACCAGTCGGGCATGTTGGTGATCAGCTTGCCGTCTGCCCGGTACGGGTTCTGCGGGTAGTTGATATCTATCGATGCTGCCATGGCATGTCTCGAGATCTGACGGGTCCCACTGACAGTTCGGGCAGCGAAAGCACTCACCCTGGTGATGGGATAGACCCGTCCCGCCGCCGCCTCGTCCGCCAGGCCGACAGACACCCGCTGTAGAGCAGGCAGGATCGCCTTGTGGACCAGGATCCGCTGACCGCCGCTCCCGGGCACAGTCCAGAGGACGAGGCGGGCCCGGACCTGAGTAATGGTGCGACCGAAGTAGGTGCCGTACGGTCCCAGGATCGGCTCGCTGTACGGCAGCGACCCGCCACGGGAGCCCATCGGGGGCCGGGTGTAGGGCTCGCCGCACTCTGGTGACTCTGAGAAGCTCTCCCAGCGCACAGTGGTGTCGGAAGCTGCCAACGGCAGAGACGTGGCGATCTGGGCGAAGGTGAACAGCCCGAGCACCACCAATGTGCGGCGGCCACGATGTCTGATCCTCAGTTCACGCCGGGACGTTGGCATGAGTCGCAGCCTGTTAGGTCTCCGGAGGAGGGACATAGGTGCCGGTGGTGAATTTGCCCCCGTCGACTTCCACTTCCCAGGTGGAGCCCTTCGAGCAATAGAAGCGGGACTCGATGCTGAGCCCGACCCACATCAAACGATTGATGATGGCGGGGATGACGTCGCCGTGGGAGCAGAGGACGGCGTTGTACCCGATCAATGACTCGATCAGCTCCCAGGTGCGATCAACTTCGGGCTCTTCGGCGAGGGCTTCGGTGACTTCGATCTTCGCTCCAGTGAGTGCGGACAGCGGTTCCATGGTCTGCGTGCAGCGGTCGTATGGACTACTCAGGATGCGCTCGATCCCATTTGGCGCCAGGCGCTTGGCGATGGCCGCCGCTTGACGCAGGCCCGACTTGTTGAGGGGGCGTCTCAGGTCGTGGTCGGTCCACTTGGAACGATCGCCGGCTGTGGCATGGCGAACCAAGAACAGCGTTCCTGTCTTCGACAGATTCTTCAGATCGGTCTCCATGACCAGCTCGCGGTCCCGCTCATAGTCGAGGAGAGACGCCGCCTTTTTCCGTGACAGCCACTTGATCTGATCGACTTCGGAGTTCGGGGCGAAGCCTTTGCTCCCTGGCAGTGGCCGCATTGCGAACCACGACACTTCCTTGGTGCCGGCACTGACCTGGTATCGGGTCTTTCCTAAAGAGGCAATGATCCGGCAGTCGAATCCGGTCTCTTCCCGAACCTCACGGAGCGCGGTCTGCTCCGGTTTCTCCTTGGGATCTGCCTTGCCTTTGGGCAGCGACCAGTCGTCATAGTTAGGTCGGTGGGTCACCAGGATCTTGAGGCGGCCCTTATTCGTCGGCCGCAGAACGACACCCCCGGCGGCTCGGATGAGTCGTGGCACCGGCGTGAGCTTAGAGGCTCTTGTTGGTTTTAACGCCTGGCGGTCGTGAGCCGGGCCGCAACCTGGCTCTCGGTCATTCCGTCGGATGTGAGCGCGGTGCCCGTGAGATCAATGGTCACGTAGGCACAGGTCTGACACACACGGCGCATGATCCCGGCACCAATGTGCTGACCTTCGCCGTAGTCGTGGCTGCCTCGGCGACAGTCGGCGATCTTGTGTTTGGACGGATTCATGACGGGACGGATATGACTCATAACTGTTTCAGAGACTAGGGCTGGTCAGGTTTTGTCAAAGCACCCCAAGCTGACCGACGATCCAGTCCACCCCCTCGGTGCTGCTATTTGCCCAGTAGATCCCGTCTATTTCGGCGCCGATGAGCAGGACTAGCGCATCGGCAACCATTTTCCATTGAGCCCCGACTGCAGCGCTGGGAAAGAGACGGGCCTCGTGATGGCGCCTGATGTGATTGGTGTTCCAAGCCATCAACAACTCGGTCGCGGTTCCCAACGAGCCGGGCAGCGACAGCGTGGCGTCGGCCCGACCCATCATCAGGTCGATGCGGTGGGCCAGGCTGGACGCCTCTATCAGCTCGTGGACATGTGGGTTGGCACCCACCCGGTCAGGAAACAAGGACGGAGCAGTCACCCCGATCACGTGTCCTCCCGCCTGTGCCGCTCCCAGGGACACGGCTTCCATCGTGCCGCCGTAGCCACCGGTGATCACCGCCGCACCAGCGGAGGCGAGTCGGGCTCCAACGGAGACTGCTTCGGCCCACTCCGCCGAATCGAGCTCGGTTTGTGACGATCCGAACACCGCCACTGTGCGTGGCCAACTCAACCTCTCAAGGCCTCCTCGATCCCGGTGACCACCCGGCTGGCATCGATCAAAGCGTGCTTCTCGATGGCGAATTGCGGCCAGGGGACATCAAAGCCGGTGACCCTCACGATCGGAGCCTGGAGGTCGTACAGCGCCTTCTCAGCCACCACCGCCGCCACGTCGGCGGCGACCCCCGCCGAGCCCTG
>DATDJH010000131.1:0-7294 GCA_036520635.1 Acidimicrobiia bacterium | reverse complement strand
CGTCCGCTATGCGACCGGGCCGGTCACCGAGAGCCCGAGCGACCTTCCGGTGACCATCGAAGGCAACGAAGTTCTGCTCGTCTCGATCGGTTCGTGGATGACTTTCGAGGACACCGGCTACACCGGCCCGAGCCAAGTCTTTCCGACCAATGTCAGCCACATCAAGGAGCTGAGGTTGATTGAGAACTTTGAGGGAATGACCACCTGGGCCATAGGCCTCGACGGCAAACGGAGCTTTGAAGTGAACGTCCTCAACGACCCGAGCAGGTTGGTCATCGAAATCCAGACTGAACAGTGATTTGTGAAAGGTCGCGCGCCGGTCGGCCAGTCACTCTCAGGGGATGGGCATCGGGGGCGGTTTGATTGGTGTCAGTAGTAGGGCACGGGACAGGAACGCAGCCATCTGCCCTCGGGTGACGAAGTCATTCGGGCAGAACCGGTCGTTGACCGGCGGATTGCAACCCTTTGTGATTCCGGCCGTCGCCAGTCGGTTAATGGCGAGCTCAAAAGTCGAGCCGTCATCATCGATGAAGAGATTCGGACCGCTCGATTGGACCAATCCCAGGGCACGGACCAAGAAGGCTGCCATCTCGCCCCTCGAGACGTGTCGCTCACCGCAATACCTGTCGTTGGCGGGTGGATTGCAGCCCAAGGTCACTGCTGCCATCTTTAGTCGGTCGGCAGAAGTCTCAAAGAACTGTCCGTCATCGTCCGTGAAGAAATTGCCCCAGCCACTCTCGGTGTAACCGAAGGCGCGAACCAAGAAGACGGCCATTTCACCCCTGGTCACCAAATCATCTGGGCAGTAGAGGGTGTTCTCCGGCGGGTTACATCCTTCCGTGATGCCCTCGGCGGCGATGGCCTCGATCGCTCCTTCGAAGATGCTCCCGTCGTCATCGGTGAACGTTCCACCAGGCGGCAACTCGGCATATGCCGACACCGCAGGGCCGACAATCAGTGCCAGTAATAGGAGGACGAGCGCGGTTGGTCGAAGCATGTCAAGCTCAGAGGGACCGTTAGGGGGCGACCGAACCAGACGCCGGCGGGTAGACCGGGGACAAGTGAAGGGCTCGGGTCAGGAACGCCGCCATTTCGCCCCTGGTCACGGGATCGAGCGGGCAGTATCTGTCGTTCACTGGAGGGTTACAGCCCTGGGTGATCCCAGCGACAAAGAGCCGATCGATCGCGTAGCCGAAAAAGGTGCCGTAGTAGTCGATGAAGAGGTTCCCACCTCCGTCGTCGGTATAGCCGAATGCTCGGACCAAGAACGCAGCCATGACTTCACGGGTGACATATCGTTCACCACAGAAGCGGTTATTTGGTGGGAAAGAAGTGCACCCGTTGGTCACACCGGCGACGATCAGCTTGTCTGCAGCGTCCTCGTAGAACAGCCCGTCGTCGTCGAGGAACAGGTCCCCGCCACCATTGTCGGTATAACCCATGGCCCGCACCAAGAAGACCGCCATCTCACCGCGGGTCACGAAGTCGTCTGGACAAAAACTGGTATTGGCTGGTGGGTTACACCCTTCCGTGATGCCTTCGGCGGCGATGGCCTCGATCGCTCCTTCGAAGATGCTCCCGTCGTCATCGGTGAACGTTCCACCAGGTGGCAATTCGGCATATGCCGATACCGCAGGGGCGACAGCCAGCGCCAGCAATACGAGGACGAGCACGCATATTGGCTTCCGCATCAACACTCCAATCGAGTTCGTGGCTCCTAGGCTTCGGATGGTGGGCGTTGAGGGACTTGAACCCCCGACCCCTGCCTTGTAAGGGCAGTGCTCTAGCCAACTGAGCTAAACGCCCGGGACGGCGGCGATTCTACGGGAACCAGGGCATTCTCCCATCCGTCTCTAATCTCGCCTCTGGATGGACAGCAGCGACGCTCCCCGTTTCTTCGGCGTGCTGGTCACCTATCGACGACCCGATCAGCTTGCCACCACCCTCGCCCGTATTCAGGCCCAGACCCGCCAACTCGACCGTCTGATCGTGGTCGACAACGGCAGCGACCGGGTTACGGCGTCGGCCGTCGAGACCCAAACCGCTGAATACATCGACGCCGGAGACAACCTCGGACCGGCTGGTGGGTACGCCCTCGGCATGAACCGTCTGCTCGAGCAAGCACGTGACGGGGACTGGATCTTCCTGTTCGATGACGACGACCCGCCATTTTTCGACGACGCCATCGAGAACGCGGCTCGCTTTGCCCAAACAACCGCAGAGACCAACCCTGAGGTCGGCGCAATCGGCATCAGCGGGGGCCGGTTCGACCTGAATGCCGGAAAGGTGATCAGGGTCGGCGACTCCGAGATTCATGATGTCGTCTCGGTCGATCACATCACCGGTGGAGGGCTCCCCGCCTATCTAGTCGGAGCCGTGCGCGAAGTCGGAGTCCCCCTCCCGCAACTCTTCTTCGGATTCGAGGAACTCGAGTATGGATTGCGGATGACCAAAGCCGGCCATTTGCTGTTTGCAGACGGTGAGCAATGGGCGAGACGCAAGGCCATCAAGCGGGACGCCGGCCTGCTTCCACCCGAGCAGGTCTCAGAGACGAGGTCGACAAGCACCAACCTCAGAGTCTCCGAGCCGTCCTGGCGCCGCTACTACAGCCTCCGCAACCTGATCTTCATCCTCCGCCTGAACGGCGCGTCCGGCACCGCACTTCGGGTGGCGGTCACCAGGGGGATCCTCAAACCTTTGGCGAATCTCTTCACCAGTCCGTCACTTGCCTGGGCCAATCTCAAGTTGAACTGGAAGGCGATCGGCGACGGATGGCGTGGTCGGATGGGGCGAACGGTGATTCCCGGCTAGCCGCTTTCGAACCACACCCGCTTGCGCGCCGGGCTCGATTTGAGCAGATCCGATACGGTCGTCAGCGTCAGCCCGGCGCCGTCAAGAGCGTCGAGAATCGCCTTGATCACTTCGATCTTGTCCCCCGTAGGGCGGCTGCCATCCCCGTTCGGGTCCGGGGTCCAGCCGTCATGGAGGAGGAGGATTCCCCCCGGCACCACCTGGTGAATGGTGCGGGCGACAATCTCCTCGAGACCGATCTCGTCCCAGTCGTTGGGATCAGCCGACCACATCACAACCTTCATCCCCGCGAGCCGGGACAAGGCAAAGGTGCGCAAATTCTGCGCGCCGTAGGGAGGACGGAATAGACGCACCGGTGATCCCACCACCTGGTTGAGGCGCCGCCTGCCGCCCCGCACCCGCTCCACGGCCTGGCCCATGCCCAGGTTCGTCAGATTGTCATGGTTCGCCCCGTGAAGAGCGGCCTCGTGACCCTCGGCCACCAAGCGTCTCGCCAGTTCAGGGTGAGCCTCGGCACGCTCGGAGAGGATGAAGAAGGTCGCCTTGATGCCCCGCTCGTTGAGCAGATCAAGAACCTTCGGTGTGACCTCGGGATCAGGCCCATCGTCGAGTGTCAGCGCTACAACCGGCTGGCGGGTCTCGACGCTCGTGATCGATCCCAGCATCCTCGTGAAGAATCCGACCATGCCGAGGCCGATCTGACGCAGCGGTGTTGGAAGCTTCTTCGCCGATCGCTCGATCTTGACAATTCCGTTGCGAATCCGGTCGGGCAACGAATACCTCTTTCCTAAGCCCTGCTCATAGTCTCGCCAGGTTTGGGCCACTGGCAACAGGGGCCTGAAGGGGCCTTTTCCCTTGACCCACCCCCCGACCCGATCAAACTCAACACCGGTCAGTGTCAAAAATGCCCAATCCCAGAGTCACCATCGTCATCCCCACCCGGAACCGCCAGCAACTGGCCGACCGGGCTTTGGGCAGTGCCCTGGCTCAAACCATCTCTGACCTCGAAGTGATCATTGTGGACGATGGGTCGTCGCCTCCCTTTGCCCAGTCGATCCCCGACCCACGAGTCAGACTCGTTCGCAACGAGACCTCGGCCGGTCCTTCGGCGGCCCGCAACACCGCGCTTGGCATGGCAAACGGCGAGTGGATCACCTTTCTCGACGACGACGACTTAATCATTCCCGAGATGCTCGAGGCCTCGTTGAACGCGGCCGCCACCTCTTCCCTCACCACTCCGATCTCAGTCCTCTCCGGCGCAGCGATCGTTGAGCCCGATGGGACGGTTCTCAAGACACGAATGCCACCCACCTTGATCCGCGGCCAGCATTTCTTTCTCGAAGATCTGCCGGACGGAGGCAGTTTCCAGACCCACGCCACATTGGTGGCACCGACCGAGGTGGTGCGGGGCATCGGCGGGTTCGACGAGAGCCTGCGTGCCAGCGAGCACGACGACTTCTTCCTTCGTTTGAACGCCGCTAGCTCCATCCAGGGAGCGCCAATAGTGAGCTATCAGATCACCGCTCACTCCGGCCCCCGTCTCTCCAAGGCGATCCTGGAGAGAGCACATGGCATGGAGCAAACCGTCGAGAAGCACGAAGCCACCTTCCGCCAGCATCCCCGGAGGTTTGCCAGGTACCTGACCACCATGGGCGTCACCTACCTCCGAGCCGGCGAGTGGGGGCCGGCAGTCAGGGCCACAACCCGATCGATCACCGTCGACCCCACCCGCATCGACTCCTATCGTTGGTGGCTGGCATCGCTGGCAGGTCCATGGACTCTGAGTCTCGCCCGACGGTTGCGGCGTGGCCCCGGCGAACCGGAGGTCTGAACATGGCTCGATATCGCAAGACTGCCCGTTTCGTTCGCTCGCTCGGACTGGAACGGGTGGCACACGCCTTCGCAGGCTCGCTCTGCGAGGTGAAAACCGACCGACCGGTGTTCCACATCACCTTCGATGACGGGCCGAACCCCGAGGTGACCCCGCGGATACTCGAGGTCCTCGAAGAGTTCGACGCTCCGGCGACGTTCTTCCTCCTGGCCGAGAATGCCGAAAGGCACCCGGAGTTGGTGCATGAGATCATGGATCGCGGCCATGAACTGGGTCATCACAGCCGGACCCATCTCCGCCTGTCGACGGCACCGTGGGGCCGACTGCCCGACGAGATTTGGAAGGCGCGTCGCGACCTGGAGCGGGTCGCCGGCCGGACCATCAGGCTGTTTCGCCCGCCGTACGGAGCTCACGGTCTCCGCTCTCTCTACATGGTGAAAGGCGCCGGCATGCGAACGGTTCTCTGGTCGGTCGACTCCGAGGACTGGAAGGGCCTGAGCCCGGACGACCCTCTCCAGCACACCAAGGCCAAGATCGGAAATGGCGGAATCCTCTTGCTCCACGACCGCCCGGCCACTGACACAGTCGAAGGCGACCGGGCGGCCGGCCACCTACCCAAAGAAGACCTGACCCGCGCCTATCTGGTCGAACTGGCGCAACGCGGACTAAAGACCGTGTCCCTCGCCGAATTGCTCGACGGTGGCCAGGAGGTTCGGCGGGCCAAGGTCGCCAAGTGATGACCTTCGCGGAGCGCGTCGATCCCAGAACCGGCCTCCGCGAGCGCTTCGAATACTTCGGCTCTCCTCCGGACCTCAAACTGGGTCAGCTTCTGTCACCGGCCTCCCCCTCTCGCGGAGTCCTCATTGCCGGCCCCATCGATGCCGATCGGGCCCTGAGGCCCCAGATCGAGGAGATCTCGGCCACGCTCGGGGGATCGGGACATGTGGTGGCTCGTTTCGACTACCGGGGCCAGGGACAGAGTTTCGGCGAGACGGGCGATCTCACACTCGAGCTGATGGCGGAAGATGTCAGCGAGGCCATCGGATGGATCCGAGAGTCGGCTGCGGTCGAACATCTCGCCATGCTCGGCGTCGGGCTGGGCGCCACCGCCGCTGCGATGGCGGAAGGTGCGAGTCAGCTGCCACTTGTCATCTGGGACCCCGTCACCGACATCGACCTTTTCCTTCGCGGTCTGGCCCGATCCAAGTTGTCTATCGAAATGGGCTTCGTTGGTGACGGTGCGTCCTACGACGAAGGAAGCCTCGCCGACGTGGTGGCCGATGACCTGCTCAACGAAGAACTCGACCGTGCCGGCTTTTTCGATGCCGGAGGTTTTCCAGTAGCGAGCGCCATCGTCGACTCAGCACGCAGGCACTCGCTTTCCGACGTGATGGTCAGATCGGCGGAGACGATGATCGTCCCGTTCGGCCCGGGCCGAGCCATGATCCCGGACACGGTCAGGTTGATCCAGGAGAGCTTTCACAAGCAATGACCGTTTCCGTCACCGAGACGCCAGTGTTCTTCGGTCAGGCCGACGAGTTCTTCGGCATTTCCAGCAGCGGCCCAGAGGCAGGGTCTCTTGGTGCCGTGATCTGTCTCACCCCCTCGATGGCCGACAACCCGGTCGGTTCCCGACTCGCCCGGAAGCTCGCCACCGCAGGGGTCCCGGCTTTGAGGTTCGACCTCGCCGGGCATGGCCATAGCCACGAATCGCGCCATGGCGACGCCTGGGACGGCACCAGTTTCCAGGCGGCGGCGGAGTGGATGAGAGAAATGGCGATCGAATCATTCGTGCTGATCGGCGGCACGACTGGGGCCAATGCCTGCCTAACCGCGTCCAGTGCGATGACTGACCTCCGTGGACTCGTCTTCAACCGGCTGTCGACCAAGCGGCCTGTGGGCCGGGTGAGCCGAATCGTCCGACCGCCTCGGGGCCGACCCGCCACTCCGACGGTCATCTCTCAGCTTCAGGATGTGATCGAGCGTGGGGTCCCGACACTCGTGGTCAGCGGCGCGGCGGACACCGACCAGGCACGGATACGCCGACTGTTCGGCGATAGAGAGCCGCCACTCGATCGGACTTCGTTACAGATGGCAACCGTGCCCAGCAGGACCCTCAAAGGGTTCAGGTCTGTCCCCGCACAAGAAGAGTTCGTGGACGTGGTCGTGCGATGGATCAGTGACCTCGCTGGAACCACCCCGTCAGATCTCGCTCTCTAGCTGTCGCATGATCTCGCTCACATAGCGACCACCGGCGCGAGTGAGAGCTCGCTCCGGCGCAAGACCCATCTGAGTTTGAACCGCATCTTCGACCACTTTGGGCGCCGAGCCTCGTGCGAGGACCCACCGCCCGCCCTCCAGCTTCGAAATGTGCTTCCCCGTGAACATGTAGGCCAGGCTCCGGGAGGCATTGAGCACGCTGTAGTGCTCGGAAGAGTCTGCAGTCTCGACTCTGAGATTTTCGGTCATGGATGCGAGAACCGCGGACCGTGGAATCGCAGCGACCAGATCGTATGGCGACGGCCCATAGAAGCTCCGACCGGTTTCGTTCACTAGATCCAACTCCACCACCGGCACTCCGACCGCCCCCGTGGCACCATCGACAGTCATCGGCTCCGACGGATGAGTGTTGACCATCACCTCGAAATCGCG
>DATDJH010000130.1:0-5994 GCA_036520635.1 Acidimicrobiia bacterium | reverse complement strand
AGATGCAGCGACGCTTGAGCGCATCGTGGATCTCCCGCGTCCGGTTGGAGGTCAGAACCACAATCGGGCGCTCGTCGGCGACGATGGTCCCGATCTCGGGGATGGTGACCTGGAAGTCAGAGAGCAATTCGAGGAGGAAGGCTTCGAACTCCTCGTCGGCGCGATCCAACTCATCGATGAGCAGCACCGGTCGGTGCCCATTCACACTCGTCTCGATGGCCTGTAGGAGAGGCCGGGCTATCAGGTACTCGCGGGACATGATGTCGCGAGGGGTGGCGAGGGCTCCTTCTCCTCGCGCCTCGAGGAGGCGGATTGCCATCATCTGGCGGGCGTAGTCCCATTCGTAGAGAGCCTGGCCCACATCGAGCCCCTCGTAGCACTGAAGGCGGATCAGGTTTTCCCCGGTGAGGGTTGCCAGGACCTTGGCCACCTCGGTCTTGCCCACTCCAGCCTCGCCTTCGAGGAAGAGTGGCCTACCCAATTGGATGGCGAGATGAATGGCGACAACCAGGCTCTCATCGGCGAAGTAGTTCTGGTCGTCGAGTGCTCGCCCCAGGTCTTCGATGGTGGCGGGAATCACCGGGACAGCCTAAGGCGCCTCGCCCCGGATGGCCCATAGAATCGGCTCATGTACGGGATCACCCTTTCTGTGACCGCCTGCCTGCGCTCGGGCACCCGGGCAGACGTCGTCTGGTTGGTTGACGCTGAGGGTCTGCCGGTGCCCGACTGGTCCGACGCGATGGTGCTCACCCCTGGGGGTGGTCGGATCGGCTCGATAGCCGGCGGCGCGCTCGACGGCCAGCTCACCGATCTCGCAGGTCGTTGGAACGTTGGGCGTTTGGTCCGGTTCGAGGTGAGCGAGATCGACGCTCTGATCGCCGGCCTTCCCACAGCGGGCGTTGCTCGTTGCCTGGTGGTGCCGGCCACCGCCTTTCCGGGCGAGCTCTGGGAAATGGCCGCTGCCCGACAACCTCTTTGCCTTGTGTGCCGGATCGAAGGCGATGAGGTGGCCGAGATCAGCCTCTTCTCGGACGACAACATTGGCGAAGCAGGCCCAGACGTGGAGCAGTTGTTCCAGGCAGGGGCCAGCGGCTCGACACTGATCGACGACCAAGTGATCACCGTGCTGCGCCCGGTGCCCCAACTCGTGGTGGTTGGCGACACCCCGGTCGGAGATGCCCTCGCCGAACTGGCGTCATTGGTCGGCTGGAAGGCCCGGATGTTCAACGACGCCGCTTCGGCAACGGGGGTGATCGCCACCCTGTCCCCGCTCGACAAGGTGGTGGTCACCGCACACGACCTCGATCTGGCCGGCGCCGCACTGATGGCCGCCCTGGAGAGCGAAGCCGGTTACATCGGTGCGCTCGGCGCTCACCGAATGCAGGAGAACCGTGCCGATTGGCTTGCCTACAGGGGAGTGACCGATCTCAGCCGCATCCACGGCCCTGCGGGCATCGACATCGGCGCCGAGACCCCCTCAGAAATCGCCGTCTCCATCCTCGCCGAGGCAATCGGCGCGGGTGTCACCGACCCGGTCAGCGATTAGACTTGTCCTTATGACGGGCCAAGAAGAAACCACTGCCGATGTCCTGCGGTCGGTTTGGGCGACCACCACCCATGACCACCCACTCGATGAGGATTGCAGCCCCAACAAAGCCTGCCGAAACATGAAGGATGTGACCTTCGACGGCTACGCCGAGCCGGGAACCGACATCGGCGCAGCTTGGCGGGCCAAATTGGCCCGAGAAGGCAAGCTGACCACTTCCGGGGGGTCGGTCCGCGACCTGGTCCTCGGTCAGGGCGAGTAACCCTGACCAAAGCGGCCACTTCCCATCGATTGGTGCTCATGCGATGAGTGACGATTACCCGGCCATCGCCGGTGTCACCGATCTCACCGATCGCCTTCGCCAGGGCGGGTACCTCGCCGACCGGGGACTGGCCACTTCCGTCTATGTGGCACTGACCCTGGGCCGCCCACTCTTGCTCGAGGGCGAAGTCGGCGTGGGCAAGACCGAACTGGCCAAAGTGCTGGCGACGGTGTTCGACCGCCGTCTGATCCGGCTCCAGTGCTACGAGGGAATCGACACCAATCAGGCCCTCTATGAGTGGGACTACGCCCGCCAGATGCTCCAGATAAGGGCGCTTTCCGAGCACAACCTGGCCGACGAGGAGCAAGTCGACAAGCTGTTCGGTCCCAAGTTCCTCCTCGAACGGCCCCTGCTCACTGCGGTGCGGGAAGGTGACCGCGCCGTGTTGCTCATCGACGAGATCGACCGGGCCGACGACGAATTCGAAGCCTTCCTTCTGGAGCTTCTCTCCGACTATCAGATAACGATCCCCGAAATCGGGACCATCTCCGCCGCGGCGCCCCCACTCGTGATTCTCACCTCGAACCGAACCCGCGAGCTCCACGATGCCCTCAAGCGACGTTGCCTCTACCACTGGGTTGGCTATCCCACTGCGGAGCGTGAGGTGGAGATCATTCTGGTCCGGGCCCCGGGAGCGACCGAGACGCTGGCCCGAAAGGTGGTCGGGGCGGTCAACCGCCTCCGCGAGCTCGATCTTGCCAAGCCGCCCGGTGTTGCCGAGACACTGGACTGGGTGGCAACCCTGACCCTCCTCGATCGCTCGGATCTCGATGCGGGCACAGTCGAGGACACCCTCGGCGCGGTCATCAAAGAACGCGACGACCTCGAGACCGTGCTGGCCCACATCGGTGAGATCGCCGTCGATGGCTGAGGGACCGATTGCTCTAGCTCCAACCGACCTGGCTGAGGGCGCGGCATACGTCGAGATGCTGGTGGAGTTCGGCGAGGAGCTCCGCGTGGCGGGAATGGCAGTTGGCTCCGGCGACTTGCTGGCCTACTCCGGCGCCATGGCGGCGCTCGACCCAGCCGACGTGCTCGACCTCTATTGGGCGGGCCGGGCAACCCTCGTGACCCGCCGCGACCACATCACAGTCTTCGACAGGGTGTTTCGGAGCTTCTTCCTCGACGAAAGCCAGGTGCCGGAGCCGCTGGCCCTGGCACTCAAACAGTCCAATATCGAAAGCCAGGCGGTGATCGAGGTGCCGGCCACCGAGCCGGGTCGTCGCGGCAAAGACGAAGAGGAGGCCAGGCTCGGGCTGATGGCTTCCGACATCGAAATCTGGCGGAACAAGGCCTTCTCGGAGTGCACCCCTGACGAATTGATTGCGTTGCGCCGGATCATGGCCCGGACCCGGGTGGTGCCCCCTCGCCGGCGGAGCCGCCGCACTCAGCCGACATCCTCCGGTGCGCGGCCGGACCTGCGACGCACCGTCCGCACCACGCTGCGAACCCACGGCGAGCCGTCGGAGCTCTTTTGGCGAAAGCGCCGCCTCAAGATGCGGCCACTTGTCCTGATCCTCGACGTTTCGGGGTCGATGGCGGACTACTCCCGTAACTTGCTCCAGTTCGCCTACTCGACGAGGCGAGCGACATCGCGGGTCGAGGTGTTCTGCTTTGGCACCCGCCTCACCAGGATCACCCGATCGCTGGAGAAGCGCCGACCTGACGATGCGCTGGACGAAGCCGCTCGTTCAGTGTTCGACTGGGAGGGCGGGACTCGAATCGGTCAAGCCATCGACACCTTTGTCCGCGACTGGGGACGTAGGGGAATGAGCCGGGGAGCGATCGTTGTCATCTGCTCCGATGGGCTCGATCGCGGCGATCCGGCCGTGCTCGCCGGGGCGATGGAACGCCTGTCCCGATTGAGCCACAAGGTGGTCTGGATGAATCCGCACAAAGGGAACAACCCGGACTTTCAACCAACGACCCTGGGGATGATGGTGGCCGCCCCCCACATCGACCTGCTCCTTTCCGGGCATGACCTCGCAAGTCTCGAGGAGTTGGCTGAGCGTCTCCCCGAGTTGCGTTAGCCGCGAGGATGCTGCCGTGAAGTGGAGTGTCTCGTTGATGGCCGAAGGCGATCGGACTATCGAGTTGGAGGAAGTCGTCGAACTGGCCGACGCCGTGGCTGAGCTTGATGGGATCGCCACGGGAATAGGGACCCTGGGCTACGGCGCCCAAATCGTGGTTGAGGCCGACAGCAGCGATCAGGCCGTCGATCTGGCGATGGCGCTGTTCATCGCAGCAGCCGAGAAGGCGGGTTTGCCCCCGTGGCCTATCACCCGAGCAGAGACGATGGCTGATGACGACGAGCTCGACTACGGGCTCGATGACGAGGGTCTCTCCCAGTGATCAGGCTCGGCTCGTTGGCGGGCTACCCATTCGAGGGCCCTCGGGTGCTTGCCGGATGGACCGCCCCGAAGGTCGCCGCGGTATTCGCAATCGCCTACAAGCCGGACCCTATCGCCAAGCCGGAGGAGTACGGGGTGTTGTACGTAGGCCACGGCGACGACCTTTCCTCAGAAGGGCTCCCGTTCAGCCACGCCATGTCTCCTTGCTGGTTGGCACGGGTGAACGGCAAGCGATTCGAGCTCTACATCGCCACCTACGAGGCCCCGGGCGCCCAGGCACCGCATCGGGAGCAGATAGCCCGGGAGCTGATCGCGATCTACCGGCCGGGGTGCAACCCCGAGCAGTACGACCAAGCGTGGGAGGACCACTGGATTGGTGAGTACCAGACCCCGGGCACCACAGGCCCTCTCACCACGGGTCGCGATCCGTCAGCTGGAAACCAGGGTTAGGCGGATTCGGCTTCGGCCAGAGGAGCGTGGGCGCTCTCGACCGGGCCGTCAGGAAGGTATCCGACCCCTTCATGCATACGTGAGCGCCTGGTTCCGGACGCAGGCTTCGCCGGGCCCCGCTCGGTGACCTTTGCTGGATCGTAGGTAGCGCCAACCACGATGCCCTCGGCCATCCCATAGAGGAGGGGGAGGGCCCCAGCGATCACACCGCCGGTGCGGTTGATGTGCTCGAGGTTTCCTTCGATCGACGCCGCGTTGTCCTTGATCTTCTGAACCAGGTCGTTGCACTCCTCCAGCCCGGTCGCGACCCGGGTGAGCTGGCCTCCAACAATCCACAGGTAGATGGCCAGACCTGCGATCAGAAGGACGATGTCGACCACTGTGAAGACGATCAGACTGTTCATGAGCGCACCTTCCCCAGCACACGGCCCAGGAAGAGATGGTGCTCGAGACCCTCAGCCAGCACGAGATCGACCCCTGCAGCCGTCGTGTTGAGCAGTGCAGCGTCGGAAGTGTTGGCTTCCGCCTGGGTCAGGGTGGCCTTGATGCCGGCCACTCTGCGCTCGATGGTGCGCACCAGCAGGACGAGGATTGTGAGCAGGGCGGCGACCGCGACTACCACCACGAGCCCCGCCCAATTGGCAATCTGCCAGAGCGTCTCCTGGTCCTCGGTAAGGGCAAAGATCATGGTCATCCTCCCAACCTCAGCCGGCCCCGCTTCAAACCTTCGATGACGTTGACGGCCATGGTGTTGGTGGTGGCCAGGTCGGCGAGAGCCGCTGTGTTCACCACTGACTCCTTGAGACTGTCGTCGATCAGTTGTGCTTCGTTGCCGATCCTCCTGGCCAGAACCAGGATCGGCACCACGAGGGCTACCACCACCAGGACCACGACGATCCCGATGATGTATCCGACCAACCAGCCGGTGTTTCCTTCGAAGAGCTCGTTCATTTCTTTGTGCCTCAGATCGATTCGCAGAAGTCGCTGACGGGCTTGAGGTTGGCGTTGATCGACGCCACGGCGGCGGGCACCCCGCTGGTCTGTTGGGCGACAACGTCCACCCCTCCGGTCAGGGCGCGCAGGGTCTTCAACGTCGCACTCAGATGGCCGATCACCCTCATCAGCCCCAGCGCGGCGGCAGCGATGATCAAGGTGGCGATCACGAGGGTCACGATTGCGGTTGCGGGCATTGGTCCTTCCTCTCGTCAACCAAGCAACTTGCCGACCGAGCCGGCATAGCGGACAGCCCCGAGGGATACATCTTCAATGGCCTTGTCGGTGACGCCGAGCAGCCCGGGCACCCTGTCCAGCTCACCGATGAGACC
>DATDJH010000129.1:0-6457 GCA_036520635.1 Acidimicrobiia bacterium | reverse complement strand
GCAAGCTCCTGCTCCCAGTCCCAGGTCTCCAGATTTTGCTTGATCCTTTGCAGGAAGAGCACCGCAGTCGAGCCATCAAACGCCCGGTGATCCCAGGACAGTCCCAAATAGCCGATGTGGCGTATGGCGATCATGTCCTGGCCGTCGTCGGTGGTTATCACCGCCGCCCGCTTCGACACAGTCTCGGTGGAGAGAATCGCCACATTCGGCACGTTGATGATCGGCGCCGACATGAAGGACCCGAACGGGCCCGGGTTGGTGATGGTGAAGGTGGATCCGGTCAGGTCATCAACGCCCAACTTCCCTTCACGGCCCCGATCCGCAAGTTCGCGGATGGAGCGAGCGATTCCCACCAGACGGAGCCCGTCAGCGTTGCGTACTCGCGCGACTACTAGCCCACTCTGGTTGAGGTCGATGGCGATACCGAGGTCCACCTTTTTGTGGAGCACCGACTTCTTCTCCTCCAGGTAGAACGAGCTGTTGACGATCGGGAATGCCTTGAGGGCATCGATAGTCGCCCGGGAGATGAAGGGCAGATAAGTCAGCGAGAAACCCTCGGCGCTCTTGAACTGATCCTTGTGCGCCTGGCGAACTCGCTCCACCCGCTCGTAGTCGACCTCGACCGAGGTCCAGACGTGAGCAGCGGTTTGCTTGGCCCGGATCAAATTCTCCGCGGTCCTCACCCTGAGCCGATCCAACTCGACCTCCTCGGAGCCCTCACCAACAACGACGGGGGCAGGGGTGGGCGTGGGCTCGATCGGCGCAACGGGGCTGGGTGCAGCACTTGTCTCCACAGGCTCTGGCTCTGGCTCCGGCTCCGAGGCCGAGGCCGCTGCGGGGGCGCCGGCAAGGTAGCTCTCGACGTCTTTTCGGGTGATTCGGCCTCCCTGGCCGCTGCCCGACAACCGGGAGACATCGATCTCGTTCTCGCGGATCAGCTTGCGCACCACCGGCGACAGCAGATTCGGCTGCTTCTCGGTCTCGTCCGGCTCGGCGAAGAAGGCGTCGACCTCCTCGTTGGTGGGCTCTTTGGCAGCTTCCACCGGTGCCGGTTCAGGCTCGACTGGCGCAGGAGGCGGAGAAGGGGCCTCGTCAGGCTGCCCCCCTCCCCCCTCCGGGGTTCTCCCCCCAATGTCGCTGCCGCTCCTGGGGGGAGAGACGGGCGCTTCGCCGGCTTCGCCAATCACGACCAGAGCGGTACCGACCCCGACGGTATCCCCCTCGGCCACGAGTATCTCGAGGACAGTGCCTGACGCCGGGGACGGGACCTCGGTGTCCACCTTGTCGGTCGATATCTCGACGAGTACCTCATCCTCGACGATCGAATCACCAACCTTCTTGGCCCATCGCAGGATGGTTCCCTCGGTGACGGTCTCCCCGAGTTGGGGCATCGTTACGGTGGTCGGCAAAGCTGGCTCCTCTCAGTGAAGACTGCGACCGGCGGCGGACATCAAAGTCTCGCCGACCGCCTCTGACAACGTCGGGTGGGCGTGGATCAACGCCGCTGCCTCGGCAGGCAAGGCTTCCCATCCCACTGAATACATCAACTCGTGAATCAATTCCCCGGCATGCGGACCCACCACGGTTGCGCCGATGATGGGGCCGTCTTTGGCCGACACCACCTTCACGAAGCCCTGGTTGTCGCCAATGATGATCGCTCGCCCGATCCCGTTGAAGGCGTGTTTGGCCGCAGACACTTCCAGGCCCTGGGCCACAGCGTCGGCCTCGGATAAGCCAACTTCCGCCACCTCGGGGTGGGTGTAGGTGACGCGGGGAATTGCCTGATAGTTGACAGGTTGCGTCTTTCCGGTGGCGATGTGGGTCACCGCGGCGATGCCCTCAGCGAAACCGACATGAGCCAACTGCGCGGTACCGGCGACGATGTCGCCAACGGCGTAGAGACCTGGCTGGTCGGTCTGCATCGTGGACAAATCGACCTTCACGAATCCCCGATCGAGCACCGCCGAAGTCGTTTCCAGGCCGACGCCATCTGTATTCGGCCCCCTACCCACAGAAACCAGGACCACGTCGACTTCGACCGATTCCTCGCCGAACGGCACCCTTACCGATGATCCGAGCACCGGCGGTCCGACCGTAACCCCGATGTGGAACTTCACACCCCTCTTCTGCAATTGGCGCTGCAGTTGGCGGGCTGCATCGGGATCCGACCCGGGAAGGATCTGGTCCATGACCTCAAACACGTGGACTTCGGCGCCGACATCGACGAGAAAGGAAGCGAACTCACAGCCGATGACCCCTCCGCCGATGATGGCGACCGAGTCAGGTCGCCGTTCCCAGTCGAGGGCGTGGTCCGATGTGACGATCTGCCTGCCATCGATGTCATAGCCGGGAATGGTTCGGGCATAAGAGCCGCTTGCCAGGATGACTGTGCGGCCCTCGACCACTGTGGTGCCCCCTTCCGAGGCGACCTCGACCTTGCCCGGACCGGCCAACTTCCCGAATCCAGTCAAGACGTCGACGCCCTTCTGCTTGAGAAGCCCGGCGAGGCCGCGGACCAGGCCCTCCACTGTTTGGTTCTTCCGGGCCAGAGCGGCCGTCCAGTCGAGGCTTGGTTGCTCGGTTATGACCCCGAATTCAGCGGCGTTGGCAACGGTATTGAAGACATCGGCAACGTGGAGCCACTGCTTGGCGGGGATGCAGCCACGGATGAGACAGGTGCCGCCCGGACGCTCTTTGTCGATCATGGCGACCGAGAGCCCGAAGTTGTGGGCGTACAGAGCGGAGGCGTATCCACCTGGACCGCCGCCGACTATGACGATGTCGTACAACACTGACCTTTCGGTGGGACTGTCCTCCCGAGCCTAGTTGTGCCAGGGGTTACCCTCCCCAACCGAATGCCAACCCGCTGGCTCCTCATCGCATCGGCCGTTCTCGCCTTCGTAATCATCGGTGCGGCCGCCATCTGGTTCTTCATCGTGCTGGGATGAGCGATCGAATCGAGTTGGAAACCGCGGACGGCGAGCACCTCGAAGCCCGTTGGGACCACGCCTCCGATCCGATCGGAGCAACTGTCTTCTGCCATCCCCATCCGTTGGACCGGGGGTCAATGAACGCGCCCTTGATGATCGGGGTCACCCTCCGTCTCGTCGAACTGGGATTCTCCGTGCTTCGATTCAACTTCCGGGGCACCGGGACCAGCACCGGCAGCCATGACCACGGCACTGCGGAGATGTTGGATGTTGCGGCGGCGGCAGCAACAGCCCGCAGCACCGGCCTGCCGTTGAGCCTGGCTGGATGGTCGTTTGGCGCGGGCGTCGCCCTCAATTGGTTAGCCGGCGAGCAGTCGCCTCCCCCATATTCGGGGATCGCCCCACCGCCGGAGAACCTGCCGGGCTCACTGCCCCCAGGCCAGAAGCGCGTCATCGTTGGGACCAGAGAACAGGTGATCGACACTCAAGCCCTCCTGGCCTACGCAGCGCGCCTTTCGATCGACGTCGTCCTGACGCCAGGTGACCATTTCTTTCATGGCCGGGGCAAGAAGATCGGCGACCTGGTGGCCCAAGGATTGGCCGGTTAGTCGATCGACTCGACCTGGTGTGGTGGCGGCCTTGTTGCGGGTGAATAGCCCCGATTGATGGCTTCCTCGGGGGTGTCGGGAGCGAAAGCCTGGAGGCCATTCCGTCCAACCAGATCCTCTGAATCGACCCTCGACTTCAACTCGTCGAACTCGCCAGCTTCGTCACAGTCATAGAACTTCATCGTGTCCCGGACGCCGATGTACCGGTAGTGGGGAAAGCGACTGAGACGACTCATTCCTCTTCTGCCAGCACGGGGCTCTCATCTTCGAGACTGGAAGTCGGTGTCCCCCGGCCTGTCTGCACTTCGATGCCACAGTTGGGACAAGTGGCGACCGGGATCTCTCCCACGATGAAGGTGAAAGCGCAGTCGGGACAACTGATCCTGGGCGATGGCCGGTCGGGCTGAGGCGGAGGCGGTGCCGCGGGAGCGCCAGTTTGCGCCGTCGGATAAGGGCCGGCCCCAGGCGGGGCGGCCCCGGCCTGATTGCGAACGACATTCACCGAGCCACAGCTGGGACACGAGAACCGGCCGGCGCCGGCGACGTCGAATTGAGTCCGGCAAGCGCCGCACCTAACGATCATTCCTCTTCATCTCCTTCGAATTCGACTGGCTCTCCGATGGCGCCGATCTGATACAAGTAGTCGGCTTCCATGCGGAGCACATTCTCCACGTCTTCCCGAGCGTAGGAGACACCGTGTTTGGTGGCTATCTGGTCGATGATGTAGTCGATCGACGCTTCATGCCCTCCCGCGACGGTCTCCACGGGGTTGGACCGATCCTCCTGTGCCAGACCCTGCAGATAGAAGACCTCCCAATCCAGGATTCGCCTGATGTCGGCACGGGTGAGATTGGTGTTGCCCTCTGCGGCCAAACCGGTATCCACGTGTTTCACCGCGTCATCCACCACATAGGTCAGCGGCTCGTAGCTTGGTCGTCGTTTTGCCTCCTGCCACACCACCAGAGCCACCACGATCAGGAAGATGCCAACGAGTAGGGCAACGAAGGCAAATACAACAGGACCCGACATGACGGTCAACGGTAAACGGTGACGGGTGAACGACTAGAACGCTTCGGGCGGCAGCCCCATCACTGCCCCGTCTTCGCTCACGGCCGCGTCCCGCCTCGCTCCCACCTGGGGGGCAGCAAGACGAACGAACCAGCGAGCCGATGCCACCTTGCCCACGTAGAAGGGATCCTCATCGACCTTCACAAACGCGATCTCGGCCTGCCGCAGGAGTTGCCAGGCGATGACCACCTCCGCAAATGACGCAAGCAGAGAGTTGGTGTGCAACCCAACCTTGTATATCTCAGCGGAGTCGCCGGTGAACGAATCGAGGAGATGCTCGACCATCGATCCCAACTGTGTCTGAGCCCCGTCGAGCATCACACCCAACAACTCACGCTCGGGGGCGATTGGATCGTCGGTGCCGCCGCCCTTCACGAACTCTGTTATCTCGGAGGCAAGGGCTGCCACCGTGTTGCCCTGGTCGCGCGAGATCTTCCGGAAGAAGAGATCCAATGCCTGGATACCGGTGGTCCCCTCGTAGATCGTGTCGATCTTGGTGTCACGGATGTACTGCTCCAGCGGGTAGTCCTGGGTGTAGCCCGAGCCGCCGAGCACCTGCAGGGCGTCAGCGAGTTGGTGGTAGGCCGTCTCTGACCCGTAGCCCTTGACCAGGGGCAGAAGGAAGTCAGAGCGTCGCTCCCAGCGGTCGTCGTCGGGTTGAAGCCGTGATTGATCCTGGACCCAGGCGGTGTACATCACGAGGGCGCGCAGCCCTTCTGAATGCGCCTTGAGGTTCATCAGCATGCGTCTCACGTCGGGGTGGCTGATGATCGGGACCCGAGGCGCAGTCTTGTCCCCGAACTTGGTGAGATCAGCACCCTGATGGCGCTCCTTGGCGTACTCGAGGGCGTTCAAGTACCCGGTGCTCAGGGTCCCCATCGCCTTGGTTCCGATCATCATTCGAGCCCCTTCGATGACCCGAAACATCTGCCGGATCCCATCGTGGACATCCCCGACCAAGGTCCCGATGGCCGGCGTCTCGGCGCCGAAGGTCATCTCGCAGGTCGTGGAGCCTTTCAGGCCCATCTTCTTCTCGATATGAGTTGCGACGACCCCGTTGCGCTCGCCGAGGCTTCCGTCTTCGTTGACCAGATACTTGGGAACGACGAAAAGGGAAAGGCCTTTGCTCCCAGCGATGGCTCCTTCCGGACGGGCCAGAACGAGGTGAATGATGTTCTCCGTTGCGTCGTGCTCGCCGCCGGTGATGAATCGCTTCACGCCTTCCAGGTGCCAGGTGCCGTCACCCATGTCGATCGCCTTGGTCACACTGGCGCCCACATCGGAGCCGGCGTCGGGCTCGGTGAGAATCATGCTCCCTGACCACTGCCGCTCCATCCAGAGCTGCGCCAGCGCTTTCTGTTCCTCGGTCCCCTCCTCGAACAACACGCCCGCAAACAGCGATCCTCCGGCGTACCAGGCGACAGTTGTGTTCGAAGCGAGAAGCATTTCCTGTGTCGCCCACAGAAGCGTCGGGGGCACCGGCATCCCGCCAAGCTCGACCCGGGCCCCAAAGCGGTCCCATCCGCCATCCTTGTAAGCCTTGACCCCGACTTTCACCGATTCGGGGAGGACGACACTCCCGTCTATCAACTCGAGTGGTATCCGGTCCTGGTCCACATATGCGGCGGCAAATTCCTCACGGGCCAGTCGCTCGATGGCGTGGAGGACGTCCGTCGCGATGTTCAGGTCGAGGTCTGACCATTCTCCCGCTCCGAGATGGTCCTGGATGCGAAGCACCTCGAAGAGATTGAACTCGATGTCCCGCAGATTCGACCTGTAGTGACTCACCCGACTATCTGCTCCCAGTATTTGAGTGATAACTCTAATTTGTATGAACGCTCAATGTAAGTC
>DATDJH010000128.1:0-5067 GCA_036520635.1 Acidimicrobiia bacterium | reverse complement strand
CGACCCCTGGGTCGACATCTCCGCGCCAAAACGAGGAAGGGTTCACCCGAATCGTGCCCTCGGAGCGAACCTTCAGCTATGTGCTCTGCTTCGAGCCCCGGATTGAGGTCACGCAGAGCGATGTCCGCGCCGTGCAATTGGCCAAGGCCGCGCTGTACGCCGGCGCCCGGCTTCTGATGGATCACTACGGGGTCGACCATGTCGACGAGATCAGGTTGGCCGGAGCGTTCGGCAGCCATATCGATCCCCTCTACGCCATGGTCCTGGGAATGATTCCGGACTGCGACCTCGACCGGGTATCAGCAGCCGGAAACGCGGCTGGAGTGGGCGCGATGATGGCCCTCCTTTCGGGGGTCGCTCGTGACGAGATCGAAGCGACGGCCCTCGCTATCGAGAAGGTGGAAACCGCGGTGGAGCCCCGGTTCCAGGAGCATTTTGTTGCTGCCCTGGCGATACCCCACAAAACCGACGGGTTCCCGATGCTCTCCGCGGCGATCGACCTGCCGTCCCCGACGGAGTCCAGGGGGCGCCGGGGACGTCGTTCCGGGCAATAGTGGCCTTACACCGTCCTGTTCCATGATGTAGTCTGGTACCACATCATGGAACAGACATCGGGACGCCGGGGTGGTGGACGCGCCGCCCGACAGGCGGCCCGCTCCGCCCGGGCCGTTGATTCGGTCCCCTTTCTCACCAGAAAACTCGCACCGGTCGAAGTGTTGGGTGAAGAGGGGCTGTCGCTGATCGAGTCCAACGCCGAGATGCTTCTCGAACGCGTCGGGATCGAGGTGCTCAACTATCCGGAGGCTCTCGAGATCTTCCGCGGCGCCGGCTGTGAGATAGACGAGACCCGCGTCCGCTTTCCAGCCGGGTTGGCCCGGAGTCTGCTGGCGACCGCTCCGAATCGATTCACCCAACACGCTCGGAATCCGGAGCATGACGTGATCATTGGTGATCCCCACGTGGTGTTCGCCCCGGCCTACGGGTCGCCATTCGTTCGTGACCTGGAAGGTGGTCGCCGCTACGCCACCATCGGCGACTTCGAAAACTTCGCCCGACTCACTCACATGACTTCATCGCTGCATCACGGTGGGGGAACGCTTTGCGAACCGGTCGACTTGCCGGTCAACAAGCGGCATTTCGACATGGTCTTCGCCCACATCAAGAACCACGACAAGGCATTCATGGGCTCGGTGACAGCCCCTCAGCGCGCCCAGGACACGGTCGACATGGCCAATATCGCATTCGGTGGCGAGGTCTTGCAAGGGAAGACGGTGCTGCTTTCGTTGTGCAACGCCAACAGCCCGATGAGCTGGGACTACAACATGCTCGGCTCGGCGAAGATCTACGCAGAGAACAACCAGGCCTGTCTGATGACGCCGTTCATCCTCGCCGGGGCGATGGCTCCGGTGACCGTCGCAGGAACCGCCACTCAGACCCTGGCCGAGGCGATGGCCGGGATGGCTTTCTGTCAGATCGTGCGCCCCGGTGCCCCGGTGGTCTTCGGATCGTTTGCCTCTTCGATCTCGATGCAATCGGGTGCGCCGACGTTCGGAACACCCGAGCCGGCGTTGGTGCTGTTCGTGATGGCGGCGCTGGCGCGGCGCTTGGGTATTCCGTTCCGCAGCGGCGGAAACCTCACCGCGGCCAAGACACCTGATTATCAGGCCGCCTACGAGTCGGCGGCCACCTTCCTTCCGACGATCCTGGCCGGGGTCAACTTCGTCCTTCACACCGCGGGATGGCTCGAAGGCGGTCTCGCAATGGGCTACGAAAAGTTCATCCTCGACGCCGATCAGGCCGGCATGGCCGAAGCCATCCTTGGAGGCATCGATCTCTCCGAGAACGGGCAAGCCCTCGATGCACTTCTCGACAACCCGCCAGGTCAGCACTTCCTGGGCAACGCCCACACTCTGGCCAACTTCGAAAGCGCCTTCTGGCGGAGCGGGACCGCCGACAACAACAGTTTCGAGCAATGGCAGGAAGCCGGGTCACAGGAAGCCGTGAGTCGGGCGAGCGCGATCTGGCGCCGCATGCTCACCGAGTATGAACCGCCAGCTCTCGATGAGGCGATCGAGGCGGAATTGGTCGATTGGATTGGCCAGCGCAAGGCGTCTTTCCCGGACTCCGACGTCTGAATCATGAGTGAGAGCCTGGTCAAGGCGCTTCTCACAGGAGCCGACTTCGAGGTGATCCCCCTGAAGTCCGTCATGGATCAGGTGGCCACGATTCCTCCCGGCTCCACGGTTTCGGTGACCGCGTCGCCGGCGAAGGGGATGAAGACCACCGTCGATCTGGCCATCGAGCTTCAGAACCAGGGTTATCGGGCTGTGCCGCACCTGTCGGCCCGGATGATCGAAGGGCGTCAAGACCTGGGATCGATCATCAAGCGCCTCGATGACGGAGGGGTTTCCAGGGCCTTCATCACAGGCGGCGACGCCGAGCAACGCGGGATCTACTTCGATGCCCTCTCACTCCTTCTCGACCTTGCCGAGCTCGGGCATCCCTTCTTCGAGGTGGGGATCACCGGCTATCCCGAAGGTCATCCAGCGATCCCCGAGGATCGCCTTCGGAAAGCACTGGTGGAGAAGCAGGCTCACGCCACCTACATCGTGACCCAGATGTGCTTCAACCCGAAGGCGATCGTCGACTGGGTGAACACGATCCGGGCCGATGGGGTAACTCTTCCGATCAAGGTCGGGGTGCCCGGGGCGGTTGAACCGGCCAGGTTGTTGACCATCGGGGCACGAATCGGGGTTGGGGACTCGCTCCGGTTCGTGGCCAAGAATCGACGGGCACTGTTCCGGATCCTCCGTCCCGGGCGATATCGGCCCGATCGGATCATCGAGCCACTGGGCCGTCTGGGTGAGGGGCTGGGGCTGACCGGGATCCACGTCTTCACCTTCAACCAAGTCGGCCCCACTGTTGCCTGGCACAACAAGGCATTGGCGAGGTTGGGCTGATGGCGGTGCAGTCGATCGACCGGGCTTTCCAAGTCTTGAAGGCTCTCGCCATCGAGCCGTCGGGGGTCACCGACCTCGCGCAGAGGGTGGGCCTGCCCAAGTCGACAGTGGCCCGGATGTTGTCGAGCCTGGAGGAGCAGGGGGCGGTTGCCAAAGGCACCGACGGCAACCTCTACTCGATCGGAATGGGGCTGGTCGAGCTGGCGGGGGCCATCGACGCCACGGCAGCTCTCGCAACCGCGGTGCGCCCTCACCTGAGAGGCCTGTCAGATCAACTCGGCGAGGCGTCAGGCTTCAGCGTTCCCACCGGATACACCATCCAGTACATGGTCCAGGTGGAGAGCCCCAATCCTGTGCAGGTCCGCGACTACACAGGTTTGGCGGTCCCCATGCACATCGGGCCGTCGGGGTTGTGTGTGATGGCGCAGTGGCCGCGCGAGGAAGTCGACCGCTACCTCAAGCGGTCGCTGGAGCGGTACACACCGAAGACAGTTGTCGAGCCCTCACAGATCCTTGAACGACTCGAAGCGATTCGCCGGGTGGGTCATTGCTGGATCTACGAGGAGTTCGCCGAGGGGATCAACTCGGTGGCGGCGCCGGTGCTGATCGAAGGGAGCCTGGCGATGGGCGCAATTCATGTACATGGGCCGGCGTATCGATTCCCTACCGAGGGGAAAGCCGATTCGATAGCTGAGATGGTCATGGACGCGGCAGCCCGGTTCTCCGACCGGCCCGAAGTCATTTGATCGAGCCTCATGACCGGACCGCAGAACTAGCCTGACCTGGCCGCAAATACGGAGGCCGATTGACCACGACCAGACACTCGACTTTGACCAACTGGGGTGCCTATGAAGTCGAGACCGACGGACGTGAGATCACCGCCGTGCACCCGTTCGCCAAGGACCCTGACCCGTCCCCGATCGGCCAGTCTCTGAAAGCAGTCCGCAAGAGCCGGGTCGACAAACCGTCGATTCGGGAGTCGTGGCTTCGGGATGGCCCGGGCTCCAACCCCGAGGGGCGGGGTCAGGAGCCATTTGTCGAGGTGGAGTGGGATGTCGCCCTCGACCTGCTCGCAGCCGAACTGGACCGAGTCCGAACCCAATTCGGCAACCAGGCAATCTTCGGGGGCAGTTATGGATGGGCCAGCGCCGGCCGTTTCCATCACGCCCAGAGTCAGATCCATCGATTTCTGAACTCAATCGGTGGCTACACGAGCTCGGTCGACGACTACTCCATCGCCGCCGGCCATGTGATCACCCCGCACATTTTCGGGTTCTCGTTCGACGACTTCATGGATGAGCAACCACACTTTGTCGAGATCTCCGAAAACACCGAGCTGGTGGTGGCCTTTGGCGGCATGCCCATCAAGAACAGTCAGGTGTCTTATGGAGGGCAAGGCCGGCACATGCTGTCCAGCCGTCTTGAGACCTGTCGGGATCGTGGCGTCAGATTCGTGAACCTGTCCCCGCTTGGTGAGGACCTGATCGAGGCGGTCGAAGCGGAGTGGATACCGATGCGTCCCAGCACCGACACCGCGGTCCTGCTGGGTCTGGCTCACTGTCTGCTCACAGCTGGCGACCACGACCAGGACTTCCTCGACACTTACTGTGTCGGTTGGGACCGGCTTCGCGCATATCTGCTCGGAGAAACGGATGGCATACCAAAGACTGCAGAGTGGGCGAGCGCGATCACTGCGGTTGACCCGGATCGACTTCGGACTCTCGCCGCCGACATGGCCCGACATCGAACCATGGTCACAGTCAGTTGGTCCGTGCAGAGGAACGATCACGGTGAGCAGGCGTATTGGATGGCAGCCGCCCTGGCAGCGATGCTCGGCCAGATCGGCCTTCCCGGAGGCGGCATTGGATACGGCTACGGTGCCGTAGGGCTCAACGGTCACCCGGTCGGATACCACGGGCTTCCCCGTCTTCCCCAGGGAAAAAATCATGTCGCCGACTTCATTCCGGTGGCCAGGATTGCCGATCTGCTCCTCCACGGCGGTGAGGAGTTCGAATACAACGGAGGGCGTCACACCTATCCGGAGACGCACATGGTCTATTGGGCCGGTGGGAACCCCTTCCATCATCAGCAGGATCTGAACCGCCTG
>DATDJH010000127.1:0-2804 GCA_036520635.1 Acidimicrobiia bacterium | reverse complement strand
TTCCGTGACTTCCAAACTCAAATCGATTGGATTGCCGTCTTCGTCCACAGGATTGGCATTCGAGAAGACGACATCCAATGCCCTGTTTCTGAGAATATCACTGGCCAGGGCTAATTCTCGGCCGCTCTCCCTGAAGGCGCGAAGGTAGGCCACCGGATCACCGGACTGGGCGGCAAGGGCGCGGAGGGTCGAAGACAGGTCCTCCTCGGTCACTTCGATTCCTTCCGCCTCGGCGAGTGCCTCGAGGACCAGCTGGTTCCGAAGCGACAGCTCGGCCTGCCCTCGGAGGTCTTCGAGGAAGGCGTCCTGCTCGACACCGGTGGCCGCGAAATAGTCGTCGAGGGTCAGCTCGCTCTCTTGCAGGCGGTGAAGGAAGCGGTGTAGATGGTCGTCCATCTCAGCCCGGATCAACGCATCAGGAAGCTCGACCTCGACCTGGTCGACCAATGTGCTCAGGGCCCGCTCGGCGAACTGACGTGACACCGCTTGGTGCTTGGCCTCGGAGAGACGCTCCCGCAGCTCAGCGTAGAGATCGTCCACCGTCTCGAACTCGGTGTTCTCGTCGACCCACGCGTCGTCCAGTGCAGGAAGGATCCGCTCCTTGACCTCTTGGACCGCAACATTGAATTTCACGTGCTCTCCTGCCCTCTCACCGAATCCATCCGGCAACGGGGCGTCGAAGACCACGGTGTCGCCGGCAGCGACTCCAACGAGAAGGTCGTCCATTCCCTGAATGAGAAGACCCGACCCGATCTCGTAAAGGAGGTCGGCAGCGGTGGCCTCCGGGATGGGCTCATCACCGGCGGTCGCTGAAATGTCCACCGAGACAAAGTCGCCAAGCTCGGCCGAGCGTTCCACCTCCTCGACAGTTGCGAACTGTTCGAGCATCCGGGTCACCTGGGCTTCCAACTCCTCGTCGGTCACTTCAGGAGACATCACCTGGATGTCGCGACCCTTGTAGTTGGGGAGCTCGATGGTGGGCCACAGCGTCACCAGGACTTCGACATCAACCCCACCATCGACCTCATTGAGACTCTCCAGTTGTGGGGTGACCGCCGGGTTGATCTCCTCGGAAGCCAGGACCTGAGTCAGGGCGGGCGGCACGAGGTCGTCGATGACCTCGCTCCGGAGCCGATCGGTGCCCACCGCCGCCTCCACGACTGGGAGCGGTGCTCGACCCGGCCGGAATCCAGGGAGCTTCATGTCCTGGGAGAGCTTGCGAGCGGTGGCGGTCTTTCCTGCTGCGATCTCCTCTTCGGTCAGCCGGAATTTGACCAGACGCTCGAACGGCCCGGTCTCGGTGATGGTTGTGCTCATTTTCTCCTGCTTGGGACTTGTGACTTGCGACATGACACGCAGCCGCTCATGGAGCGGCTGCGATTCGGGTGACCGACGGGATTCGAACCCGCGACGTCCTGGACCACAACCAGGTGCTCTAACCGGACTGAGCTACGGCCACCATGTCGAATGGGTCGTCCTCGCGCCCCCGGGAGGACTCGAACCCCCAACCTGCGGATTAGAAGTCCGCTGCTCTATCCCATTGAGCTACAGGGGCAGGGGCTAGGACATCTCGCCCCGAAGGGCGACCCATTCGAGCGGGTGAAGGGAATCGAACCCTCACCACCAGCTTGGAAGGCTGGAGCTCTACCATTGAGCTACACCCGCGGGAGGGTCAGTTTACGGCCTTCGTCGGGCTGGTCGGACTCGAACCGACGACCTCGACGTCCCAAACGTCGCGCGCTACCAAGCTGCGCCACAGCCCGTGAACCGCCATCGTAATTCCTCTCCGGTTCCTGTCCCACCCCACCCCTATCTTTCGAACCATGGGGGTGGGGCCTGAATTAGAGGCTCGGATCGCGAGGTGGGACGAAATGTCTCGCTGGGAGCGATCGGAGTTGGGGAAGGACCTTCGTCGACGCGCGCTGACCTACGCCGAGATCATGGAGCTGATCCCGGTCAAGAAGTCGACCCTGGCCACCTGGTGTCGGGAAGTCAGATTGAGCGACGAGCAGTATGCCGCGATCAAGGCGCGAAGTTACGGCTCGCGTCGGGGAATCCCGGCTAACACAAACTGGAAGCGCCGTGAGGAGATCGAACAGCTCCGAGAAAGAGCTCGGAACCAAGTTGCGGAGTTGGTGGAGGATCCCGTTTGGGTGGCGGGAGTGGTCCTCTACTGGAGTGAAGGGGCCAAGACCCGCAACCATCTCAAAATGGCCAATGCCGATCCGCGAGCCTTGCGATTGTTCGTTTCCTGGGTCCGCACCTACCTCAATCCGAAGGCCGAGTTCTCCATTCAGCTGCACCTTCATGAGGGAAATGACGATGAGGCAGCAAAGTCACACTGGCGTGCGGAGACCGGCTTGGTCGAAGCCAACTTCTACCGGACCTTTATCAAGCCGAAAGGTACTGGCCATCGAAAGAATCATCTTCCGTACGGCGTGTGCACCATAAAGGTTCGCCGATGCGCCGATGCCTGGCAGACCACCATGGCGTGGATCGATGGTTTGGCAGCACAATTCGGCCTCGCCAAACGGTCAAGTAACCTCTCTGGATTCGGGTCGCTGGCGCAACTGGCAGCGCAACGGGCTCTTAACCCGCAGGCTCTGGGTTCGAATCCCAGGCGACCCACTACACAACCCAAGCTCTGAGGTTCGAGTTCTCGGTTCCTACCATCATGAGGCACCACGCGGGTGTGGCGGAACTTGGCAGACGCGCTGGGTTTAGGTCCCAGTGGACGAAAGTCCGTGGAGGTTCAAATCCTCTCGCCCGCACTGACCCCCTACGGGTCGCTCACACCTGGTGTC
>DATDJH010000126.1:0-12613 GCA_036520635.1 Acidimicrobiia bacterium | reverse complement strand
GTCATGCCACAGGCAGCGATCATCGGGACCGGGCTGATCGGAGCCTCCATCGGCCTTGCCCTCCGCGAGCAGGGATGGGCGACGAAAGGATGGGACCCGTCCGTCGAGGCCCTGGCCGTGGCCTCCGAGCGAGGCGCTGTCGACACCGCGGCGTCTATTCAGTCCGCGATCGAGGCCGCAGAACTAGTGATCCTCTCAGGCCCTCTCTCGGCCAACCTGGACACGTTGGGTCATCTGGAAACCGATGCCCTCGTCACCGACGTGACCAGCGTCAAGCAGCCGATCGTGCACGGAGTGCCGCCACGCCTTCGTTTCGTCGGCGGGCACCCGATGGCGGGTAGGGAGCATGCCGGCCCGGTCGCGGCCTCCGGTTCGTTGTTCCGTGGCGCCGCCTGGATCCTTTGCGATGACCAGGCGAGTGCCGACGACCTGACAACGATGCGGGATGTCGTGGCATCGATTGGGGCCAACCCGGTCGTCATGTCTGCCGACCATCACGATCGAGTCGTCGCCGCGATCTCCCACCTCCCCCACCTGCTCGCAGTCGCCCTCGTCGACTTGGTTGCCGGGAATCCGGACAACGCCGACCTCGTTTCTGGCAGTTTCCGGGACCTGACCCGGGTGGCCTCCGCCGAGTCGGCCTGGTGGCCCGAGGTGCTGGCAGCGAATTCGGAGTCCGTAGGAGAGGCCCTGGACAGCTTGATCGGGAATCTGGAGGCACTCCGCGCCGACATCGACACCGGGAACCTCGACGCGGTGGCCCAAAGTCTCGATCGGGCGAGGGTGATGAGGGCAGAGATGGCACCTCCGGTCGCCGGGGTGGAAGTGATACTTTCCGACCGACCGGGAGAGATCGGGCTGGTCGGCCAAGCCCTTCGGACCAGCCGGGTCGACGTCCGCGACCTACAGCTCCGCCATGCGGTGCACGGGGGAGGCGGCATCCTCACCATCTCGGTGCGTCCCGGTGAGGTTGAGCCACTCAAGGCTGCCCTGACACGGGAAGGATTCCAGGTAGAGGAGCAAGCATGAAGTTCTCGATAATGACCGAGCCTCACCTGGGCGGGACCTACGACCAGTTGTTAGCCGCGGCTCGGCTCGCGGAGGCCAAAAACCTTGTTTCCTTTGCGCGCTGTGACCACTTCCTGACCAAGCGAGAGCCAACCCCGGACGCGACGGATGCCTTTGCAACGCTCGCCGGGCTCGCCCGGGAGACCTCCACCGTTCGACTGTGCGTGCTGGTGACGCCGATCACATTCCGCCATCCGGCTGTGATCGCCAAGAACGCGGCCACCATCGATCAGATGTCTGGAGGTCGTTTTGACCTCGGCGTAGGCACCGGATGGATGGATTTCGAGCACGCATCCCTCGGCATCTCCTTTCCCGGGTCCTCCGAGCGTTGGGCTCGCTTCGAAGAAGCCCTCGACTATCTGGCGGCCGCCTTCGGCCCGGGTCGGTCGAGTTTCGAGGGCCAGTACTACCGGATCGACGCCGAGGTGAACCCGAAGCCAGCAGGTCTCCGGCTCGTGATCGGCGGAAGCGGGATGAACCGGACCCCTCGCCTCGCCGGCTCCCGGGCCGATGAGTACAACTTCTTCACCTGCTCCCCCGACGAAGCCCGAGCCAAGATCGAGGTTATGAGGGAGACGGCCGGCGATCGCCAGGTCGAGGCAACCGTGATGGGACCTGCGGTCGTGGGGGCAACCGAGGCCGACTACCGACGTCGCCTCGATGTTTTTGCCACTCGCTTCGGTGGTGGCTTGAGCCCCGACGAGGTGGAGAAGGAGTGGGAGAGCTCGGGTGAGATCTTCGGGGTCCCCGACCAGGCCGCCGAAAGGGTGGCCGCCCTCGAAGCGGCAGGCGTCGAGCGGATCTATCTGCAATGGCTCGACCTCGCCGACTACGACGGGCTGGCCGAAACCGTAGAGCTGGTCAGCGGTTGATTGATCTGCCCGAGGCGAGTCAACGCCTGATGGCGAGCCACCAGGACTTCGCTGAGCACGTGAAGTTGTTCCCCGAGGGAACCAAGACCGCCGAGGACGCTGCGACCGCCGTTGGGTGCCCGGTGGCGGCGATCGTGAAGTCTCTCGTGTTCGTGGTGATCGACGCGTCGGGCGGTGAGGAACCTGTTGTGGCTCTCGTGCCCGGCGATCTCCGCCTGGATACCGACGCCCTCGCCTCCTGCGCAGGAGCCAGGGAGTCACGTCGGGCCTCATTGGATGAAGTCCGGGCGGCAACCGGTTACGCAGCCGGAGGCACGCCTCCATTCGGACATGTGACGCCGGTCCGGGTGTTCGCCGACCCGGCCCTTCGCCGACACGACCCGGTGTGGGCTGCAGCCGGGACCCCGACCACGGTTTTCCCGATCTCTATCGAAGACCTGGACCGATTGGCCAAACCAATGTGGGCCGAGATCGCGATACGTAGTGCGTAGTACCTATCACGCAGTACGAGTTTCCCCTACACCCATAGTGCAAATACCATTGAGCTCGTGAGCGACACCGCCCCCCTCCTCCAAATCGAGAATTTGCATGCCTCGGCGAAAGACGTGGAGATCCTGCGCGGAGTCGATCTGACCGTAGATCACGGTGAGATCCACGCCTTGATGGGCCCCAACGGATCGGGCAAGTCGACATTGGCCTCGGTGCTCATGGGCCATCCCGGCTACAAGGTCACCAAAGGCCGGATCCTCTATCGCGGCGAGGACATCACCGCCACCCCCTCCTATCAACGCGGCGCCGCCGGGATGTTTCTTGCCTTCCAGCACCCGGAGGCCATCCCCGGCGTCTCAGTGATCCAGTTCCTCCGTCAGGCCTTGTCCAATCGCACCGGGGTCGACCTCACGGTGTTGGAGCTCCGGCTCAAGGTGATGGAGGCCATGAAGGAGCTGGGCATGGAATCGTCCTTTGCCGACCGCTACCTCAACGAAGGGTTCTCCGGTGGGGAGCGGAAGCGCAACGAAGTCCTGCAGATGGCCGTGCTCGAGCCGGAGTTGGCGATCATGGACGAGACCGACTCAGGGCTCGACATCGATGCTTTGCGCACGGTGGCCGACGGCGTCAACAAGCTGACCGGGCCGGAGCGGGGGTTCTTGATCATCACCCACTACCAGCGGCTCTTGGACTACGTGACCCCGGACCAGGTCCATATCTTCATGGACGGACAGGTCCTCGAGAGCGGGGGGCCTGAGTTGGCGGCCCGTCTCGAAGAGGAGGGATACGATTCGTTCCGGA
The DNA here is from genome assembly GCA_036520635.1 of Acidimicrobiia bacterium. Taxonomy (GTDB): domain Bacteria; phylum Actinomycetota; class Acidimicrobiia; order Spongiisociales; family ZC4RG35; genus JALYNX01. The sequence goes on along the minus strand of DATDJH010000126.1, from coordinate 9,383 downwards.
GTGTGTTGACCTAGTTGTGATCGATCTATCGCATCTCAAAGCCGACTTTCCCGTCCTCGGTGATGGAGTCCACTTCCTCGACTCGGGCGCCTCATCGCAGAAGCCGATCCCCGTCCTCGAAGCGATGGATCGGTTCGCCCGAACTTCCTACGCCAACGTCCACCGCGGTGCTTACAAGCTCTCCGTTGCCTCCACGGACGCTTATGAGGCCGCCCGCAACCGGGTGGCGGAGTTCCTCGGAGTAAAGGACCCACGAGAGATCATCTTCACCCGTGGTGCCACCACATCGCTCAACACGGTCGCCTTTGGCTGGGGATTGGAGAACCTCAAGGAAGGCGATCGGATCCTCTCCACCGAGATGGAGCATCACGCCAACCTGGTCCCGTGGCAGATAGTGGCCAAGCGCACCGGAGCCACCCTCGACCACATCCCGGTGACCGACGACTTTCGCCTCGACATGGAGGCGTACCAACAGAAGATGGGCCCGGACGTCAAGATTGTGGCCGTGACCGGGATGTCGAACGTTCTCGGCACGATGCCGCCGGTTCGCCAGATCGCGGATCTCGCCCATGCCCAAGGGGCACGGGTGGTGGTCGACGCCGCTCAGCTAATCCCACATGCGCCGGTCAAGGTCGACGACCTCGGCGCCGATTTCGTGGCCTTTTCGTCCCACAAGATGCTGGGCCCAACCGGAATCGGGATCCTGTGGGGAAAAATGGACGCCCTCCAGGAGGCTGAGCCCTTCGAGTTTGGAGGGGAGATGATCTCCGAGGTCACCCTCCAACATTCCACCTGGGCCGAGATACCCCACCGCTTCGAGGCGGGAACTCCCCCGATCATCGAGGCCGTCGGCCTCCACGCCGCCATCGACTATCTGGACTCGATCGGAATGGACAAGATCTTCGAGCACGACCGCGCTCTCACCGAAGTCGCCCTCGATCGCCTCGGTGACGTGCCGGGGCTCAAGATCCAGGGACCTCCCAACACCATCGACCGGGGCGGGGTGCTCTCGATGACCATGGACGAAGTCCACGCTCACGACCTGGCAACAATCCTCGACGAGGAAGGGGTGTCCGTGAGATCGGGGCATCACTGTGCACGACCGCTTATGCAAAAGCTGGGAGTGGCGGCAACGGCCCGGGCCAGCTTCTACGTGTACAACACCGAAGAGGACATAGACGCTCTTGTTCTGGCCCTGCGTCACGCTCGTGATCTGTTCGGGGTTGGCAAGTGAGCCTCGAAGACCTCTATCGCGAGGTGATCCTCGATCACTATCGGACCCCTCGCAACAAGGGCCATCTCGACGCACCGGACGCAAAGGCGCAGGGGATCAACCCGCTGTGCGGCGATGACATCACGATCGAGCTCATGTATGACGGCGACACGGTCGGGTCGGTGGCCATCGACGGTCAGGGGTGCTCGATCAGCCTGTCATCGGCTTCGATGATGAGTGAGGCGATCAAGGGCAAGAGCCGGGCCGAGATCGAAGAGCTGACCGCCAAGTTCCGGGGTTTGATGTCACTCGACGACGGAATCGATCCGGGTGTGGATCACGATCACCCAGGGGCGGCCCTTGGCGACCTCGAGGCTCTCGAAGGAGTGCGCCAGTATCCGGTGCGGATCAAATGCGCCAGCCTGGCGTGGAACGTGTTGGCCGAGGCGCTCGCCTCTCCCGACTAACCCCCCGTCGATGCGTGTTGGGATGCCCCCCTCCCCGCCTGCGGCGGTACTCCCCCCACCGCTCGTTTCGCTCACTGGGGGGAGAAACGGGCGCCGGAGGCGCCTAGGCGATCCCGCCCTCGGTGAGCTTTTTCAAATCGAGGGCCTTGTCGAGCTCATCGGCGGTCATCAGACCTGATTCCAGGACGAGGTCCCGTATCGAACGTCCTGAAGCGAGAGACTCTTTGGCGATCTTGGCCCCGTTGTCGTAACCGATGTGGGGGTTGAGGGCGGTGACGATGATCGCGTTCCTCTCCAACAGTGCGAGGGCCCGCTCTCGATCGGCTTCGATCCCTTCGACACATTTTGCCCGAAACGCCTCGGCGGCATTGGCCAGGATCTCGATCGACTCCAGAAGGTTGTGAGCGATCACCGGCATCATCAGATTGAGCTCGAAGTTGCCGCTTGCCCCACCCCAGGTGATGGTGGCGTCGTTGCCAATGACCTGAGCGGCGACCTGCATGACCATCTCGGACATCACCGGATTGACCTTCCCCGGCATGATCGACGAGCCCGGTTGGAGCTCGGGGATCCTGATCTCCGCCAGGCCAGAGCTGGGGCCCGATCCAAGAAAGCGGATGTCGTTGGCGATCTTGGAAAGCGAGACGGCAACTGTCTTCACCACGCCCGAGGCCATCACGGCTGCATCCTTCGAGCCTTGAGCCTCGAAATGGTTGTCAGCCTCGCGGAACGGATATCCGGTGCGGTCGGCCATGAGTGCGATCACCGCCGGGGCGAACCCCACGGGTGCATTGATGCCGGTCCCGACGGCGGTTCCGCCCAGCGCCAGCTCCTCCAACTCGGGCAGCACCTTGGCGAGCCGCTCCGATCCCTTGGCGACCTGTGTTGCCCAGCCTCCGAACTCCTGTCCGAGGGTCACCGGGGTGGCGTCCATGAGGTGGGTCCTCCCCGACTTCACCACATCGGCAAACTCCCTCGCCTTGATGTCGAGCGACGAGCTCAGACGATCCAGCGCCGGGATCAGCTGCTCGCGGATAGCGGCCACTGCTGCGATGTGAATTGCAGCCGGTATCACGTCGTTTGAGGACTGACCGAAATTGACCTGATCGTTGGGATGTACCGGATCTGCCCCGGTGGCCAGCAACTCGGAGGCCCGGGCGGCTATCACCTCATTGGCATTGGTGTTGGTCGAAGTGCCCGACCCGGTCTGGAAGATGTCGAGCACAAAGTGCCCGTCGAGCGAGCCTTCCATCACCTCGTCGGCTGCCTTGCGAATGGCGGCGCCGCGTTCGGCATCCACGTGGCCCAACTGCGCAGCCACACTGGCCGCCGAGCCCTTGAGCAGGCCGAGTGCCCAAATGAATCGACGGCCAAAGCGAAGCCCCGAAATAGGGAAGTTGTCGACGGCTCGTTGCGTCGAAGCCCCGTAATAAGCGTCCGCCGGAACCTCGACCTCGCCCATCGAGTCACGTTCGATTCTCTGTTCCACGCCTGTCGTTGCTCCCTTTCGAGGGTCGCCCTTACGGTAACGGTCTGCGTTCGAGCAGGTGCCTACTGCCTTCGTAGAGATGGTCGAGCCTCGTCTCCAGGCCACCCACATCGTCGACTGCTTCAGCGGCCAGCAAGAGCAGATCAACCAACGCGTGGAAGTCGGACAGTGCGATGGTTTCCAACATTGGGGTTGCCTTCCCCGATCCGGACTCGACCTCGTCGAGGTTTCCCATGTTGTGATAGTTCTCGAGGGGAAGACAGAGCCCGGCCGCCCGGTATCCGTAAACGCCGAAAGCCGTGGCCTCACATGATCCACCTGCCATCAACTTCCGCTGATGTGGCAGACCCCTACGCGCCGCGGCCCAGCTGACTTGGTTGGTCAGCTCCCGATCGAACACGGTGGAGGCATCTCCCACCCTCACCACTGGACCGGCTCCAACCGGCGCATGAGCCGAAGCCCGGGAGGCCTCGATCGACAGCAACCGTGTCTCTCTGGAAACTGTGCCGGTCTTGGCGGCATGAATTGCCCCTACGAAACCGACCTCCTCCGCCCTCGTCAACAGCACTCCGAAATGACGAAGCGCCGGGGTGGCTCGTGCTCGATCGAGGGCGGCCAGGGCAGCCGCACATCCGGCGAGGTCGTCGCACGCAGGAGCCGAGAAGTGCCCGGCCTTCGTCCGTTGCCCAGAGAAGCCCCAGGTTGCGATCGCTCCGGGGTTGACCGCCCCGTTTCCGGTCACCCGGATCGAACCGGTGCCGGTCGTCGGGTCATGGGTCCGGACCACCCCTCTGATCGCCGGTCCGCGGGATGGGAAGACCACCCGAGCGTTCTGGAAATACTCAGGCCGGACCCCACCCCGGAACTCGTACCGAGCCTCTCGGCCTTCCACAGACGTGACCACGAAGGCCGGATGGTCCATATGCGCCACCGCCACCACCGGAGATCGCGTCCGACGTCCCTTCTGCGTGATCAAGAGGTTGCCGCCAGCATCGCTGCGAAGGGAGAGGTCTTCGCGTCTTGCAACCCATGCCCGAACCCAGCGGATGACTGCGTCCTCATGTCCGGACGCGGTCGGAGAGTTCGTGAGAGCCGCCAACCAACGCTCGGCTGTCGAACGGTCGGCCATTGGGCTCAGACGTCGAACGGGGTGTCGGTGAAGAAGTCAGAGGCCTTGCGCACCGGTTCGCCCGACGCGCGCTGCAAGCCGAGGCGATCCCGCACCGATTCGTATCCCCCGGTGTCGAGCTCCTGGGCCAGTTCGGCACCACCAGAGGCAACGATGCGACCGTCGATCATCACATGGATTCGATCGGGCATCAGATAGCGGAGGATCCGGCTGTAGTGGGTGATCATGACCACCCCCAAGTCGGGTGATCGCATCGACTCGACGGCTTCGGACACCTGGCGGACCGCGTCGATGTCGAGCCCGGAGTCGATTTCGTCGAGAAGGGCGAGCTTGGGACGGAGCACCGCCATCTGGAAGATCTCCGAGCGCTTCTTCTCTCCGCCCGACAAGTCGTTGTTGAGAGACCGATCGAGAAAACGAGTCGTGTCAAAACGCTCAGCCTCGGCCTCGATTCGGGTGGCGGCCACCTCGGGGTCCACGCCTCGCTCCTCGGTTGCTTCGAGCAAAAACTCCCGAAGCCTGACCCCTGGCACTTCGGTCGGGTATTGGAAGCTCTGGAGGAGCCCGAGACGGGAACGCTCGTCGACAGTCAACGAGAAGAGATCGACATCGTCGAGGGTCGCCGACCCTGATACCTCGTAGCCGGCCTTGCCGGTGAGCACATGACACAAAGTCGATTTGCCCGAGCCGTTGGGGCCCATGATTGCGTGGATCTCCCCGTACGGAACGTCGAGATCGAGATCCTGAAGGATCTGCTTGCTGGCGACCGAGGCAGAAAGCCCCTTGATCTTCAATGCGGCGGTCATGGCAGCTCCAGGAAGAGATAGACGTTCCCGTCCTCGATCTTGACTTCATATGTCGGGACCGGCTGTGTGGCTGGCAAGGAGATCGGCTCGCCGGTCCGCAGCTCGAACTCTGAGCCATGCCTGGGGCACTCGACTTCGGTGCCGTACACCTCCCCTTCAGCCAGGGAGGCCTCGGCGTGAGAGCACCGATCGCCGATAGCGAATACCTCGTCGGCAACCCGAAACACGGCAACCCGGGTGTCACCGACTGTCACTCTGATCCCCCGGTCACGCGGGAGGGCTTCCAGGGCGCCAAGCTCGATCTTCATGCCACCCGCCCTTCCTCCTGAGCGGAGACGAACCGTCGGAACACCTCGTCGGAGACAGGGCCACCGACGGCCTCGATCGGAAGCCGATCGATGACCTCCTGGAAGAAGCCTCTGATCAAGAGTCGCTCGGCGCGCTCCCGGGTGAGACCTCGACTCTGAAGGTAATAGAGATGCTCCTGCTCGAGCGGCCCCACCGACGAGCCGTGCCCGCACACCACGTCATCACAGAGGATTTCGAGGTTGGGGACCGACTGCGCCTTGGCGTTCTCGGAGAGGACAAGGTTGCGATTGGTCTCGAATGTGGAGGTGCCCCTGGCGTCCTTCTCGATTCGAAGCAGGCCGGTGAACACACTCTGGGCGTCATCCTCCACGGCTCCCTTGAGGAAGACATCCGATGTCGTGCTCTTGCCGTGGTGAGTAACGACCATCCGATAGTCCAGGGTTTGCTCCCCTTCCCCGAAGTAGAGCCCGACCACCTCCGACGAGGAGCCATCACCGATCAAGTCGATCCCCAGATCGAGACGCCCCAACTTTGCGCCAAGCCCGACCTCTCCGATTCGAGCGGTGGCGTCCCGGCTCAGAGTCACCCGCTGATGGACGACGGAGGTGGCGGCTTGATCCAGTCCTTGGACTGCCAGGTAGCGGAGTCGGCCCCCCGCAGCGACTTGGAGATCGATCTCGGGGACCATAAGCAGTCTGGCGTCGTCGGCTGATCGGTACACCACGAGGACACTCGCCTCTGCGTTCTCGCCGACTTGAACGATCACATGTGGAAACGATGCGGCGTTCGGAGTCACGCCTTGGATCTCGATAACCAGGGGGTCCGCGATCACGGCTCCCTTCGGGATCTCGATCAGAGCCCCATCGGTGGAGAACGCAGCGTGAGCCGCAGCGAGCTTGTTGTGATCAACGGGCACGAGGGCATCACGAGTTGGTTCTTGGCTCAGGTCTGCGAATCGTTTCACGAGGTCGCCGTCGGAGACAGCCTCAAGAACCGCACCGTCCACGATCAGGACCCGGCCCGCGGTTCGATCAACCGATGCCAGGAATGGACCTCCGCCCATCGAGGCACCAGGCTCGTCTATCGAGACCAGGGTTGAGAACGGAGTCTCGAACTGGACATATCGCCAATCCTCTTCGGCGCCGGTTGGCTCCTCGAGAGATTCGAAGGTCCGATGGGCGGCGAGCATCCCATCCCGTCGCCAGGGCGGGGCGGCAGCAATCAGCTTCTCGAGATTCTCGGAGTCGAACGAGGGCAAAGACCTCTCCGGGTGGGACCCTCGGATCGTATTTCACCTATGGCGATAGTGCCAATTATTCGGCAGGGCCCAAAGCGTCCATCGTCACATTCGACTTGGCGTTCCACAACATCCACCCCAACCCGTATTGCTCGGCGGAGTCGATCTGCGCCCGGACCTGATCCGGGGTGTAGCCGAAATCCTGGAGCCAGGGTCGGATCACGACGTTGCGAGGCATCCTTGCCAACCCGTCTTCGAGGGCGTTGGTGACCATCTCCCCAGGATGATCGTTGGGGACATCGAAGCCGTACCAACCAGTGCTGTAGTGCGATGGATAGACCATGGGCGAGGCGACGTCCACGATCTGAAGGATGTCAGGCCACCTCTGACCGATTCCACCATCGTCCTCGGCCTTGGTGGTGAATCCGAACACATCGGCTCCGACGGCACAACCCATCGGGTGAAGGACAGCAATCGCCTCGTGGAAGAAAGAAGTGATCGCCTCGATTCTCACCTCCTGAGTGATGCCGCCGTCGAACACTGTCGTATCGGAGCGTTGGTCGGGGAAGCGCACGTAGTCGAACTGGATCTCGTCAACCCCCATCGAACATGCTTCCTCGGCGAGCGAAAGGGCGTAGGCGCGGGCATCGGGATCAGTCGGGTCGAGGAAATACTGGTTGTTTGACTCAAATGGGGCCTCGGTAGCCGTGTCCCATACCGCCATCGAAGGCTTTTTCACTGCAGCCGTTGGATCGTTGAAGATCACCAGCCGGCCGATCAGGTAGAGACCGTGCTCGTGGGCGCGAGCCGACACGTCAGTGAGGTCGTAGAGACTTCTGATCGCGCCCACCTCGTCGGCCACCGAGTCCTGGCTGTTGTACCAGACAAGGCCAGTCTCATCTTTGAGGTCGATCATGAGCGCGTTGAGCTCGGTCGCCTCTGCCATCTCGATGTAGTGGTCAAGGTTATCGGCAGTGGCTTCGCCCGAGATATGGACGGCCCGTGCTGCGAATGGCAGCAGCTCGACGCTGGCCTCCCCGGGGCCCCCATCCCAATCGAAGCTGGTGTCCACCCAGGCCGGACGGGTGACCTGGACCGCTCCCGGCTCCGCACCGCGGATGGTGAACTCCCCTTCCTCGTCGCTCACCCCACTTGCCGGCCCGGCGACCACTTGAACTGCCTCGACCGGCAGCCCGGAGCCATCAACAACCTTCCCTCTGAGCACACGGGCCTTGAGAACCGCATCGACCACGCCCTCGGGACGATCGGTCAGGGTGATGGTCAACGGGACGTGGCCGGGCGCGCTCACTTCGAGAACAGAGTTGGATGAGTTCCAGTCCATGTCGACCAAGCCATCGTCGGCACTGGTGCCGACCTGGCTCCCGTTCACTTCGACAAAAGCGGATGCCACCGGCGCACCCGAGTCGTCGAGGACACGCAGCGTGTAGGGAGTGGCTCGGCCGAGCAGTGACCAGCCGGCCCACACTGCCCAGACGATTGTGAACGCCACCAGCAAACGGAACTGGGATCGGCGAGACACTGAGAAATGGAGGTTACCCAGGGCAAATCCGTTAGCCGAGATTTTGGTTTGCCAGATTCAGCCAGGAGGGTTAGTTTTCAACAGGGGTTGTTGAGGAGGTCAGATTGGGGAAGCCCATCAGGGCCAGTGATGCGAGACCGGAGCGGGGCTCAGGCCCCGGCGACACCGTTGGCCTATATCTGGATGAGGTATCTGCACACCTTCTCCTGACGGCCGAAGACGAGGTCCATCTCGCCAGGTCAATGGAGCGGGGTAAAAAGGCAAAATCCCTGCTCGAAACAGGAGATTTCCAGGTTGCGGAACGACCGCAACTGATGCGTCTCATCGCCGAGGGCGAAGAGGCCAAGATGACCTTCATCCGCTCCAATTTGCGGCTCGTCATCTCGATCGCAAAGCGATACACCGGGCGCGGGCTCGACCTCCTCGACCTCATCCAGGAGGGCAATCTCGGGCTGATCCGTGCTGTGGAAAAGTTTGACTGGCGCAAAGGGTTCAAGTTCTCGACCTACGCGACATGGTGGATCCGTCAGGCGATAACACGTGGGCTCGGCAACAACGGGCGAACCATTCGGCTTCCTGTGCACATGGTCGACGTTGTGCGCACGGTCCAGGACACCAAGCAGAGCCTCCATGACAGATACCACCGTGCCCCCACGCTGGAGGAGATTTCGGAAGCATCGGGTCTGGACACCGAGCGGGTGCTCGCGGCACTGGAGGCCCCTGCAGAGACGATTTCGCTAGACCGGCCGGTGGGTGAGGACGGAGATGCTTCGCTCCAGGATTTCGTCGAGGACACCGGGGCCGCAAATCCCGAGGACCGAGCCGCTTCCGCCTGGCGACGCGAGCGGTTGATCAAGGCTCTTCAGATTCTGGACCTCGAAGAGCAGCAGGTGCTGTGGCTTCGTTTCGGGCTCGACGGTGACGAGCCGTGGACCCTCTCTGACGTGGGAAAGGTCATCAACTCGACACGAGAGCGTGTCCGCCAGATCGAGGCGAGGGGCCTGGCCAAGTTGCGCCACCCCAGCTGCGACATCGATCTTCAAGCTCTGCTCTAGAAGAGCAGAGCCACGACCTGAGTCTCAGATCCGCCGCAAGGCCCTTTCCAGACGTTCGAACCCGTCGTCCGCCTCTTCCTCGGTCAGGGAAAGGGCGGGGGCGATCCGCAGGGAATTGCCATAAATGCCTCCCTTGCC
>DATDJH010000125.1:0-2091 GCA_036520635.1 Acidimicrobiia bacterium | reverse complement strand
GGAGAGGCCCTTGTGCGGGTCGATGGCAATGGAGTCGGCTCGCTCGCTACCGGTCAGTCGCTCACGGCCCCGGTCAGTCAGCTGGAAGAAGCCGCCGTAGGCGCCGTCGATATGGAACCAGAGGTCCTCCTCGGTGCAGATCTGGGCCAATTGCTGGAGAGGGTCAACGGTTCCGGTGTCGGTGCTGCCCGCGGATCCGACCACCAGAAACGGCTGTCGGCCTGCTGCCCGATCTTCCGCGATGCTCACAGACAGGGCATCGGGATCCATTCGGAGATCGGCGTCGACTGCAACGGTTCGGATCTGGTCGTCGCGGAACCCGGCGAGCCTTGCCGCTTTGGCAACGGAGTGGTGGGTGTGGGGGCTCACGTAGAGGACACCCCGTGTCAGGTCGTCGCCGAGCTTTGAGGTCCGGGCGGCGACGATCGCCGTGAAATTGGCCATCGACCCGCCGGAAAGCATCAACCCCGACGCCTTCTCACCGAGGCCGAACACGGAAGTCATCCAGGCGATCACACCGTGCTCGATGGCGCTCATCCCTGGTGCCGCTGAAGCGACTCCGGTGTAGCGGTTGAGCCCGGCGGCGAGAAACTCGGCAAGCGCTCCCGTGTAGAGGCCGGCGTTGGGGATGTAGGAGAGATGGCCCCCAGATGGGTGGAGGGTCCCGGACTGGCCGGCAGCCTCGAGATCCTCCAGGATCTCGGCCATCGGCCGACCTTCATCGGTCGGCGGTCGGGCAAGCCTGGCGACAAGTGAAGGGTCGAAGTCGACTCCGGAGGCGCTCATGGTCGAAGCCTCCTCGTACCAATTGTCCAGGTAGCCAAGGATTGCCTCGTTGAGGGCTTCCCGCTCTTTCTTGCCGGGCTCCAGAGGCGTCGACATCGGGGTCAAGGTAGCCAGGTCCGCTGTGGTTCGTGAGATCGAGGGATCTACCATGTGCATCGCTCCAAATGCCCGGATTTCTCTTCCCACGCACCGCCGACGGACGTTCGTCGCTGATCCCACCGCCCCCGTGGCACTACTCCGGCGAGATGCTGACGGTCGAATATCGAGCAGATCCGGAGCGGGTCTCGCAACTGCTTCCCGAAGGCCTGAGTCTGGCCGGAGACGACCCCGGAGCCGTGGCCTTGATCTGGGCAGATTGGCAAAGTTGTGGCGACGACTTCGCTGAGATCCTCGACCCGGTGCGTTCCCAGTACAAGGAGTGCTTCGTGGTGATTCGCTGCGAGTGGGATGGGGCCACCTGGAGCCGGTGCCCATACATCTGGGTGGACAAGGACTTTGCCCTGGTTCGTGGCTATCACCAGGGCTACCCGAAGAAGCTTGGTGAGATCTGGATGACCCGTCCCGTGCTGGTCGGCAAGGCCGGGCCCAGGCTGGAGGGTGGGGGCCGTTTCGGCGCCACGCGTTCAGTAGGGGGGCGCCGAATCGCCGAGGCGACCATCACCTTGCGGGAGACGGCCCAGAGCCCGGGATTTGTGAACGGTCATCAGATGTTGCATAACAGGTGGTGGCCCGCCATCGAGTCCGATGGCGTCGACTCGATGGACGAGTTGGTCACCATGCGTGGCGTCGACGGCGAGGTGACCGACGTGTGGAAGGGTGACGCCGAGATCGAGTTGTTCGACGCGCCGACGGAAGAACTGGCATCGCTGGCGCCGATCGAGATCATCGCCGGCTATTACCACCGGGTCGGAGTGACGTGGAAAGAAGGGACGACGCTGCGGCGTACCGTTCCCATGGAGGTCGAGGGACAATGACGGCGATTCTTGAAGAGCTGAAAGCAAGTGGCAAGACCGGGGTCTTCATCGGTGGCGACTGGGTCGATTGCTCGGAGGAGCTGCCCGTTGTCGATCCCGCTTCCGAGCAGGTCCTGGTCGGGGTTGGCCTGGCGGAGGCCGCCCACGCCGAGGACGCAGTGTCCGCCGCCTACGAGGCATTGGAGCCCTGGTCTCAGACGCCCCCTCGCGAGCGCGGCGAGATCCTGCGCCGCACGTTCGAGGCGATGCGGGCCCGGGAGGAAGACCTCGCCGAGTTGATCGTCCTCGAGAACGGCAAGGCCTTCCCGGATGCCCTTGGGGAGGTTCGATA
>DATDJH010000124.1:0-2395 GCA_036520635.1 Acidimicrobiia bacterium | reverse complement strand
GCAGATGAAGCGAGGCTGGCGGCTCTCTCCTGCCACTACGCCCCCGACGGAATCCGCTCCTACGGGATGCAGACCCCACGCATCGACCCCTTCGCCGAGGGATACCGGCCGCTGTGTGCCGTTCAGATCGAGACGGCTGATGCAGTCGACAACGTCGATGAGATCGCGGCCGTGGATGGGGTGGACTGGCTCTATGTCGGCCCCGCCGACCTCGGCCTATCCATCGGTGGAGTGCCCGCACCCGACGTGATCTCGATCTTCGACGGGTCGCACCCGTTGTCGGCGTCGCTGCAGACGGCATTCACCGCCGTTGTCGAAGCCGCCGAGAAGCATGGCAAGTTGGCCGGGCTGCACTGCGGGAGTGGAGAGGCGGCTCTCTATCTGTTGGCACACGGTTTCCAGGTCTCGGCAGTGGCCACCGACCTCGTCTCCGCTTTGAGAGGGATGGCCCACGAACTGGAGGCCGTGCGCGGACTGTCCGGTGGATCCGCTCTTCCCGACCTGAAAGCCTGACCCCACAAAACGGAAGCGGCCCCGAAGGGCCGCCTCCGTGGCTCCATATGGGTAGGAGCGCCTTTTCTTCCTGTCCTAAGTGGAGAAGGTTGATCCCCCTGCCCAAGACGCGGAAGAAACCTGACGGAGAGCGATGCTCTCGGGGTTGCTTGACTGGGATGGGTCATCACTCGCAGTGGTCGTCAGGGCGATCGTGACCGCCGCCAGCACCACCAGGACGATTGCCATAACGAAGACCAGCGCCTTTCGTCTTTCCATCTCTCCCACGTCAACAGCCTCCCGACCGCATGTCCCGTGGTCATTATCCACGCGCGGAGAGTGGTCGAGTATGGGTTGAGCGACCTATCAGACGGCTGCGAGCGCCTGTTCCAGGTCAGCGATGATGTCGTCAGCGGCCTCGATACCGATCGAGAAGCGGATCATGGCCTCGGTGACCCCCATCCGGTCTCGAGTCACCGGGTCGACATTGGAATGACTGGTCGTGGCCGGGTGTGAGGCAATCGACTCAGTGCCCCCCAACGAGGTTGCCAGGCCGACCAACTTCATCGTGTTGAGGAATCTGAAGGCCTCCTCCCGGCCGCCTTTCACTTCGAAGGTGATCATCGCCCCCGACGACGTGCACTGCCGATCGAAGATCGCCCGTCTCGGGTCGGCCTCGCCAATCAGCCCCAGATAGCCGACCCGGGCCACCTTGGAATGGCCGGCGAGGAACGTGGCCACCCTCGAGGCGTTCTCGACCTGACGCTGAGAGCGGAGGGCGTAAGTCTCGAGACTCCGTCCCAACAACCAGGCGGTGTGAGGGTCGGCGTGAGTGCCGATCCGGTATCTCATCGTCTTGATTGGCCGGATCAGAGAGTCGGGACCGGTCACCACCCCGGCAATCAGGTCGCTGTGACCCCCGTAGTACTTGGTCGCCGAATAGACGACGAGATCGGCCCCGTGGACATGGGGTTGCTGGCCGATCGGGCCGAGATAGGTGTTGTCGACCATGGTCCGGGCCGAGTGCCTGCTGGCCACGGCGGCGGCCATCCCGATGTCAAAGATGTCGTTGGTCGGATTGGCCGGAGACTCGACATAGACAACAGCGAGGGATCGACCGGCGACGAGTGCGTCGAGTTCGTCCTCGGTGGCGTCCGGTCCGAAGGAGGTTGCTTCGATGCCCATCGGCGCCAGGACGTGCTCGAACAGCGAATTGGTCCCGCCGTAGAGAGGCGAGCTGTGGAGGATCAGGTCCCCTGGACGAAGCAGGGTCAGCAGAGTGGTGAAGATGGCGGACATGCCGCTCGAGAAGAGCAATGCACGCTCGGCCTGGTCCCAGGCCGCAAGCCGAGATTCGACCACCACCAGATTGGGGTGATCGAGCCTGGTGTAGATGTAGCCGATCTCCTCATCAGGGCCGGGCACAGCGCCGCCATAGGTGACTTCAAAAGCGCGTTGTGCCCCTTCCGCGGTCTCAAATGAAAATGTGGAGGTCTGGAACAGCGGAGTCTTGAGTGAGCCCAAGCCATCAGTCGGGTCCCAGCCGAGGGTCATCATCTCGGTCTCCGGCAGTGATTCGCCGTTGCGCTGGTCTTCAGTCATCGGAGGAGCCTAAAACGAAGCGGTAACCGGCAAGTCAGCCGATAATCGCCGTGTGACTGACATCAGCCTCGCGATCGAGGCACTCCGCCCCGCAGAGCAGATTCTGGTGTTCACCGGCGCCGGCATTTCGACGGAATCCGGTATCCCCGATTTTCGGGGTCCTGACGGGCTGTGGACCAAGGTGGATCCCGAGGACTTTCACATCGATCGCTTCCGGGCCAGTTCCGACCTGCGAAAGCGCGGCTGGCGGATGCATCTCGACGGTGAGCTATGGGGGGCCAGATCACAGGTGGAGCCGAAC
>DATDJH010000123.1:0-2720 GCA_036520635.1 Acidimicrobiia bacterium | reverse complement strand
GGGGGGTATTCCAGGGTCCGATGCTGCTCGTGATCCATGAGTGTCCTGGCATCCGTGAGAGCCTCGGGGGCGAGGTCGTCGGGGAGGGTGCCGGCGACGAGTTGTCCTGTGGAGTCGAGTACGACCTTGACTCCGGTCTGTGGACCATCGACGAAGGTCAACACTGACCCGTATTCCTCTCGCTCCAGGATCTGCTCGATCGCTTCGAGCGTGCTCACCATGGTTCGATGAAGATGTCGATCGTGCCGCCGCAGGCCATCCCAACCGCGAAGGCATCGTCATCGGCGATCCCGTAAGTGACAGTCTTCGGCCTTCCGGTCTCGATCACTTCCTGGGCGTGGAGAAAGACATCGTTCTCCACACAGCCCCCACTGACTGAGCCTTCCATGTCACCGCTATCGGATACCAGGAATTTGGAGCCCTCGGGGCGGGGAGCACTGCCGTGGACCCGGATCACGGTGGCCACCGCCACCCTTTTGCCCTCGTCCACCCACCGGTTTCTGACTTCGATCTGGTGTCTCACGGCCTCGGCGTTCCTGTCATCGACTCCAGGACGCGAACTACGCCCCGGAAGTCGTTGACACTAGCTGCGGGCAGCAATTCGTCGATGTGGGGCATGACAGCCTGCATCCCCCGTGTGAGCGGTTGGTAGCCATCCCGGGCGGCGAGGGGATTGAGCCAGACCACTTGGTGCACCGATCGCGCCAGGCGCGACATCTCCGAAGACAGCAGTGTCGGATCACCACAGTCCCACCCGTCTGAGAGGATGAGCACGACCGGGCCGCCCCTGGCCAGGCGCCTACTCCAGATCCGGTTCCAGGTTCCCAGGGCCTCGCCGATCTTGGTGCCGCCTGACCAGTCATGGACCCGTCCGGAGACTCGAGCCAACGCCGATCTGGTGTCGCGTCTCGCCAGGTCCTCGGTGATCCGGGTCAGCTCCGTGGAGAAGGTGAAGACCTCGACCTCTCTGAGACGTCGCTGGGCAGCATGAGCGAATACCAGAAACAGCTCGGCGTACTTGTCCATCGACCCGGAGACATCGGCGATGATGATCAGCGGGCGCTCACGCTTGCGACGCCGTTTCCATTGCATCTCCATGAGATCGCCTGTTGGGCCGACTGCTCGATGAAGCGTGCGGCGCAGGTCGGGACGACGCCCATCCCCGACAACCCACCGTCGTGTCTGGTAGGGCGAGGGGTGCCACATCATCGACATCACCAGGCGACGAGCTTCGCCCAGTTCCTCATCGTCGAGGTCGGAGAAGTCCCGGGTCGCCAAGCGCTCCGCGGCAGATGCCCCACCCTGGTCGACCACGTCGGTGTCACCGCCGATTCCCGCGGTCTCCAAGTGGTAGGAGGCTGTGGCCTGGGTGGGAGGCGCATTCGGCTTTCGAGTGGTTAGCCGGGGCAGGGCACGGTCGAAGAAGATTTGGAATTCCTCGTTGAACACAGGGATCTGGCTGGGATTGGTGACTGTCAACGAACGGAGAGCGGCCTGAGCCTGGGAGCGCCGGGCGAGATCGACGATGGTGAGAGCCCGCGCCATGTCTGCGGTCTGCTCGGAGGTGACGGTGAGCCCACGATTGCGGAGGGCCTCGGAGAACTCTGAGAGCTGATCGACGAGACCGGGCTTTCTCATCCCACGAGAGCGTCTATTCCCGCTCCAGTCACCAGGTCGATGTCGTCTTTGTATTTGAGGACCACTCCGAGGGTGCGCTCGATGGTCGGGATCGTCAATTCGCCGGCGCCGAGAAGGCGAAGCGACTCCGCCCAGTCCAGGGTCTCGGCCACTCCCGGCGGTTTGAAGAGCTCCATCCGACGAAGCTCCTGCATCGCCTTGGTGATCGCGGCAGCTAGGTCGTCCTCCAGCTCGGGCACCTTTCGCTTGATGATGTCCGCTTCCCGGGCCGGGGTTGGGTAGTCGATCCAGTGATAGATGCAGCGACGCTTGAGCGCATCGTGGATCTCCCGGGTCCGGTTGGAGGTCAGAACCACAATCGGGCGCTCGTCGGCGACGATGGTCCCGATCTCGGGGATGGTGACCTGGAAGTCAGAGAGCAATTCGAGGAGGAAGGCTTCGAACTCCTCGTCAGCGCGATCCAACTCATCGATGAGCAGCACCGGCCGGTGCCCATTCACACTCGTCTCGATGGCCTGAAGGAGAGGCCGGGCTATCAGGTACTCGCGGGACATGATGTCGCGAGGGGTGGCGAGGGCCCCTTCTCCGCGCGCCTCGAGGAGGCGGATTGCCATCATCTGGCGGGCGTAGTCCCATTCGTATAGGGCCTGGCCCACATCGAGCCCCTCGTAGCACTGAAGGCGGATCAGGTTTTCCCCGGTGAGCGTCGCCAGCACCTTGGCCACCTCGGTTTTGCCAACACCAGCCTCGCCCTCGAGGAACAGCGGCCTGCCCAATTGGATGGCGAGATGCACGGCGACCACCAGGCTCTCATCGGCGAAGTAGTTCTGGTCGTCGAGTGCTCGCCCCAGGTCTTCAATGGTGGCGGGAATCACCGGGACAGCCTAAGGCGCCTCGCCCCGGATGGCCCATAGAATCGGCTCATGTACGGGATCACCCTTTCTGTGACCGCCTGCCTGCGCTCAGGCACCCGGGCAGACGTCGTCTGGTTGGTTGACGCTGAAGGTTTGCCGGTGCCCGACTGGTCCGACGCGATGGTGCTCACCCCTGGGGGTGGTCGGATCGGCTCGATAGCCGGCGGC